>DATFTF010000257.1:0-4244 GCA_035262245.1 Thermoanaerobaculia bacterium | reverse complement strand
GCGGCGGCGGCCCGCCGGCCAGAAGGTCTTTGGGGGCGAAGGAGCGGTCGGTCTCCGTCACGGTCAGCTCGAGCAGCCGCGCGGAGTCGATCCACTGGCCGACATGATGACTCGTGGTCTCCTGACGCGGCTCGGGGTCCTCTCCCGGCGCCGGTGGGGAGACCGTCCAGACGTCCTCCACGCGGCCGGCCTCGCCGACGCGGTAGAGGGTGAACCGGGACAGGGGAAGGATCTCCCCGAAGGCGGCGAAAGCGCGGCGAAGAATCATGGGCAGGTCGGGAGACTCGCCGAGGAGGTGCCCGCCGCGCTCCCGGGCGGCGAAGCGGGCGAGGAGCAGGCGTTCCCGCCTGGCCGAGGCCAGAGCGTACGCCACCGACGCGGCCGTTACAGCCAGCAGCAGGGCCTCGATCCAGTGCGAGAACATGGGCGGTCGAGAGGGCTCGTTCTACTGTGGAATGCGCTCCGAGGCAACGCCTGAGGCGCAACTCGAGCCCCATCAAAGGAAAAGGCCCCCGGTCGGGGGCCTGTCGGTGCCAAGTGCGAAGAGCCGCCTACTTCTTGGTTTCCGTGGAGGTCGTGGAGGTCGTCGTGGTGGTCGTCGCCATCGTGCCGGTCCCCATCGTGCCGGTCATCTCCGTGCCGGTACCCATCATGGTTCCGGTCGACATCGTGCCGGTCTCCTGGACGACAGCCGGCTGCTCGGTCGTCGTCGTCGTCGTTGACTCCGTTTCCTCTTTCTTCTTGCAGCCGGCGGCGAGCGCAACGCCGAGGACGGCCACCAAGCCCAGGGTCACGAACTTCTTCATATCCCTCATCTCCTTTTTCTAAAGCGTTTTCCAGACGGCAAAAAAGAATCCCCAGCCCCCCGGGGAAAAACGCGGCGGAATGATATCCCAAAGACCCCCCCTGTCAACTGCTAAGGACATGCCAGAGTTGCCTCGACTCGGGGTTACGGCGCCGGTATTCTCTGACTCTTCCCGCGGCGGCGCGGGGTCGAGCCACGGAGGTCCCAGTCGTGTTCGAAGCGTTGTCGGATCGTCTCGCCGGCGTCTTCAAGGAGCTGCGCGGCGAAGGGCATCTGACCGAATACCACCTGGACACGGCTCTGCGGCAGATTCGCCTCTCGCTTCTCGAGGCGGACGTGGCGCTTCCCGTGGTGCGGCAGTTCATCGCTCGGGTCAAAGAAAAAGCGGTCGGCGCGAAGGTGTTGCAGCAGCTGTCGCCCGCTCAGGAAGTGACCCGGATCGTGCGCGATGAGCTCGTCGCGCTCCTGGGCGGGCGCAACGCCGACCTCGATCTCTCCGGCGCTCCGGCAGTCATCGCCATGGTCGGCCTGCAGGGTTCGGGCAAGACGACGTCGGCCGCCAAGCTCGCGTTGAAGCTCAAGGCACGGGCCCGCTACCCGCTTCTCGTCGCCGCCGACCTCACCCGCCCGGCGGCGGTCTCGCAGTTGAAGACGCTCGGGCGGCAGATCGGCGTGCCGGTCTTCGACCCCGGAGAGCGCCGCGACGCGGTGGAGGTGGCCCGGGAGGGAGTGCGGGAGGCCAAGCTGACCGGCCGCGACACCGTGGTCGTGGACACCGCGGGCCGGCTCCACATCGACGAAGAGCTGATGCGGGAGGTCAGCGCGGTGGTGGAGGCCATCGCCCCGGGGGAGATTCTCTTCGTGGCCGATGCCATGACCGGGCAGGACGCGGTGCGCTCCGCCTCCGGCTTCGCCGCCGCGCTGCCGCTGACCGGGATCGTCCTGACCAAGACCGACGGGGACGCGCGGGGAGGCGCCGCGCTTTCGGTGGTCTCCACTCTGGACCGGCCGATCAAGTTCGTCGGCGTGGGCGAGAAGCCGGAGGACTTCGAGCCGTTCCACCCGGATCGCATGGGGTCGCGCATTCTCGGACTGGGCGACGTGCTCACGCTCATCGAAAAGGTCGAGGAGCAGGTGGACGAGGACGCCGCGCGTCGCATGGCCGAGCGGGCCGGCGCGGGGGAGTTCACGCTGGAGGATCTGCGCGAGCAGCTGCGCTCGATGAAGAAGATGGGGCCGGTCTCCGGCCTGATCGACCTGCTTCCCAAAGGAGGAGCATTCCGCGGCTTGTCGGCCCCGGACTCAGTCGATGAGAAGCAGCTCGGCCGCGTCGCCGCGATCATCGATTCGATGACTCCGGAGGAGAGGCGGTACCCCCAGGTCTTAAACGGCTCCCGCAAGAAGCGCATCGCCGCCGGCTCCGGCACCCAGGTCTCGGAGATCAACCGGCTGATCAAGCAGTACCAGCAGATGCGCAAGCTCCTGAAGACCGCCCGCAAGGGGATGCGTGGGCTGGACTTGTCGCGGCTGCCGCTGCCGGCCCCGAAGTGATTTGTGATTTGTGATTTGCGATTTGTGATTGCGGCGAATCTTGCGCCCCAATCGCAAATCACAAATCGCCAATCGCAAATTGCTGCTAGAATGCCCCGTTTTTGATGAGGAAAGGACTGCCTAGACAATGTTGAAGATCCGCTTACGCCGCATGGGCGCCCGCAACCGCCCCTATTTCCGCATCGTCGTGTCCGACTCGCGGCTGACCGCCCGAGCGGAGGTCCTCGAGGAGCTCGGGCATTACGACCCGATCACCGAGCCTCCCCGGCTGGGCCTGGACCGCGAGCGCATCGAGTACTGGGTGAGCAAGGGAGCCCGGCTCTCGCCGACCGTTCGGTCGTTTCTCGCTCGTCCCCCGGCGCCGGCCTCCGCGTGATGAAAGATCCGGCGCCGCACGAGGGCGCCACCATGCGCCGCCTGGTGGAGACGATCGCCCGCCGCCTTTCCGATCATCCCGAAGAAACCCGCGTCACGGAGAGCGCGGAAGGGCGCGTGGCGGTCTACGAGATTTCCGTGCGGGAAGAGGATCGCGGCCGCCTGATCGGCCGGGAGGGCCGCACCGTCCGCGCCCTGCGGGCCTTCGTCGGGGCCGCCGCCTCGGCCCGCGGCAAGCGGGTGATTGTGAGGGTGAGGGACTGAGGAGGAATTTGTGATTTGCGATTTGTGATTTGGACGAGCAAGTCTTCTCCCGCCGCAATCACAAATCGCAAATCACAAATCACAAATCACGAGTCCCTCTGATGCTTCTCGTCGGCATGGTCCGAAAGCCTCACGGTCTCAAGGGCGAGGTTTCCGTCGAAATCGCGACGGACTTTCCCGAGCGTTTCGCTCCCGGCGCGCGTCTGACGTGGAAGCGGGGGGAGGAGGTCCGCGAGCTCGCGATCGTCTCCGCCCGACCTCACGGCCGGCGACTTCTCGTCGCGTTCGAAGACGTCGGCGATGTCGAAGCCGCGCGCTTGCTCGCGGGGGGAGACCTGCTCGTCGCGGAGGAGAATGCATTCGCCGCTCCGGCCGGTTTTTACTTCAGCCACGAGATCGAAGGGTTCCGAGGCGAGGACCCGCGGGGCCGCCTGCTCGGAGTCGTGCAGGGGCTTTCCCGGACGGCGGCCGGCCCCATGCTGATGCTCGAGGTCGCCGGAAAGAAGGAGACGCTCGTCCCCTTCGTGGAAGCAATGGTTTTGAAAATCGATCGGGACGGCAGGAGAATCGTGCTGGACCTGCCGGAGGGACTCCTGGATCTCTGAACCTGCAGGGGACGCCGGATTCGACTATGGACATCGAGATTCTGACCATCTTTCCCGAGTACTTCGCCTCTCCCCTGCAGGCGAGCCTCCTGGGCAAGGCGCTCGACTCGGGTCTGCTCAAGGTCACGGTCACCGATCTGCGTCAGTTCTCTCAGGACAAGCACCGCCGGGTCGACGACGAGCCGTTCGGGGGAGGACCGGGCATGGTCATGACCGTGCCGGTCATCGCGGCGGCGGTCGAGAAGCGGCGCGAGGACCCGCAGGCCTGGACCGTCCTGCTCACGCCCGACGGCGATCGGCTGGATCAGCAGATGCTCCTGCGTCTGTGCGAACGTCCCCGGCTGACTCTGTTCTGCGGCCGGTACGAGGGGATCGACGAGCGGGCCCGGCTTCTGGGCCTGTTCGACCAGGAGGTTTCGCTGGGCGACTTCGTGCTGCCCGGAGGCGAGGTCGCGGCCCTGGCACTGGTGGAGGCGTTGTCGCGACTGGTCCCCGGCGTGGTGGGCTCCTCCGAGTCCGTCGAGCGCGAGTCGTTCATGCAGGAGCGGCTCGACTATCCTCACTACACCCGGCCGCGCGAGTTCCGCGGCCTCCCCGTGCCGGACACCCTCCTGTCGGGAGACCACAGCCGGATCGAGCGGTGG
>DATFTF010000256.1:0-7995 GCA_035262245.1 Thermoanaerobaculia bacterium | reverse complement strand
ACGTTTTGTCCGACCCGCGCTTCCTGAATGCCGTATTCTCGGCCATCGAGGCGGCCGCCAGGGTTGGCAGGGGTGAGAAGCGGGCCGCCCTCAGGAACGCAGTGTTGAATTCCGTTCGTCCGGGCTCGCCGGCGGCCGACCTCCAACAGGTTTTCATCCGATACGTCGACGAGCTCCAGCCCTCCCATCTTCGCCTGCTCAAGCTCATTGCGGAAGGCGTGGCTCAGCAAGGCCCAAACGTCTATGCATCGACGGAGAACACGCGACGGCTTCATCAGGTCCTCCAGGAGCGGGACCCTGAGCTGCTGAGCTCCGGCCTACTCGGGCTTTGCTGCGAGGACTTGGCATCTCGTGGGCTCATCAGGCGGTCCTCAGGCAACCGCGACGGATGGGCTCAGCTCACGATGCTCCAGATGTCCGCTGACGGGTTCGGCCAGATGTTCTTGAAGTTCATCAGCGAGCCGGCGCAGTGATGTTTCACACTTCTTTCACAGTCGGCCGATCTGCCACCTGGCCCGTCAATGCCAGCCGGTCGATTCTGAGATCCGCCGTTGGGTTCGACTCCCTCCTCCGGCACCAAACAAATTGACAAGTGACGAGTGACGAGTGACGAGTGGCGAGTGACTTATGCCTCACTTCGCCGCGGTAACCTCAGACCTTTCTTCCGAGGCCGGGCAGACAGCTCGCAACTGTGCGATGGAGGACTTGCCCGGCCTCGCTTCAGAGCCGGGTGTGGGAAAACGTCCCCACCGACAGGAAAGCGCCGCGTGGCGGCCGAAGGCCGACCTCGCGAAGCGAGCGCGCGGCAACGACTCCCTCCTCCGGCACCAAACAAATTGACAAGTGACGAGTGACGAGTGGCGAGTGACTAATGCCTCACTTCGCCGCGGTAACTTCAGACCTCTCTTCCGAGGCCGGGCAGACAGCTCGCAACTGTGCCTGGCGGGACTTGCGCGGCCTCGCTTGAGAGTCGCCGAAGGCCGACCTCGCGAAGCGAGCGCGCGGCAACGACTCCCTCCCTCCGGGACTCTCAGCGCGGGCGGTCGCTGCGCGACCGGCGCTGAGAGGGTTCAAAACGAGGGCCCCGACTGATTCGGCTCGCAGTTCGGCCCTCGGGGGCCCGTCATGGCGCCGGAGGCGTTTTCGCCGGATTACCTCCTAACGTCAGACTGGTCCTTCGTACAGTTGAGCGAGAGTGAAAGCGATTCAACTGTTCTCCATTTTTCTAGATCCTTTAACTCCTTGCGGCTGAGTGCCTCGCAAAAATAGACTCAAATCGCATATCGGAAAGAGTCCTCCAAAGAGGTCGAAGCCTCTGGAAACATTGAGTTTTCAGGGTGTTTTGCCTATAATGCCGCTCCCCGCGACTCGGTCTTTTAATTTTTAGGAGGATGGAGTGGGATTTAGAGTCGGAGAGAAGGTGGTCTATCCAAACCACGGGGTTTCGGTGGTCGAGAAGATCGGAGAGGGCTTCGCGATCGAGCCCACGACGCCTCGAAGCTTCTATCACCTGCGTCTCCTGTCCAACAACTCGAAGGTCATGGTTCCCATCGGCAACACCGATCTGATCGGCCTGCGGCGGCTGACCCAGCGCAAGGACATCACCGGCCTCATGAAGCGCCTGGCGGACGCCCGGTTTTCGACGTCCGGCGACTGGAAGGGCCGCTACAAGCAGAACGTCGACAAGATGAAGAGCGGCAAGCTGACCGACATCGCCGACGTCTTGAAGACGCTCAACTACATCAGCGCGCGCAAGACTCTCTCGTTCCGCGAGAAGAAGATGTACGAGCGCGCCAAGTACTTGATCGTCTCCGAGATCGCCGTCATCAACGGAATGGACGAGCAGGAAGTCGAGCGGCAGGTCGATCGCGCTCTTTCCAAGTCAGCGCAGGTGCGCGCGGCACACTGATCTTCCCCGGATGCGGACATCGGAGGGAGGCCTCGGCCTCCCTCTTTTCTTTTCCGCGATCGTGCCGGAAGGGCGGCAGCGGCAGGTTTAGTATTAACCGATGCAGAGAATCGGGGCTTGGGCGTGCCTGGCGGTTCTCGCCGGGGGAGGAATCCTCGCGGGCTCCGACGCCGTCTCGGACGCGGCGCGCGCGGAGCTCACCCGGGAGCGACGGCGCCTCTCCGCCGATCTGAGGTCGCTCTCCGAGGTGAGCCGGCGGTTGGAGTCTGCCGTCAACCAGCTCGCCGGCGCGGTGCGGGCAGTCTCGGATGCCGCAAACCGGGGGGACGCCCCCGAAGATCTCACCCGCCGCGACGAGGCCGTCGCCGCGGCGGAGCAGGATGTGCGGGCGCTTCTTGAGCGGCGCCGGATCCTGGCCGACCGCGTGATCGAACGGCGGCGCACAGTCGCGGCGCTCGAGTCGGATCTGTCCGGCCGGCGGATGGCCGACTCCCTCTCCGGCCGTTGGTCGGTCCTGATCGACCCCGGCGAGCAGAAGGGCGTGTTCAACCTCGCCTTGAACGGCACGCTCGTGTCCGGAGAATACAGCCTGGAAGGGGGCTACTCCGGCTCCCTGCGGGGGACTCTGGTCAACGATCGGTTGAGGCTCGAGCGCGTCGACTCCCGGCAGGGCTTCTCAGCCATCTACTACGGCCGGCTGGTGCGCGACGACGCCACGATCTCCGGAACCTGGGAGACGACGACCTACGCCGCCGGCACGCCGGAGTCGGGAGCTTGGAGGGCGGCCCGGGAGGAGGAAAAGGAGGAAAACCCGTGAGCGACGCGGAACCGAAGCCGCCGGCGCGAAGCGGCCTCGCGCGCCACGCCCTCGTTCCGCTCTTGGTCGGTGCTCTGCTCGGCTTCATCGGCGGGTACTTCGCCGGCGGAGGGGGCCGGCCGGGAGGCGGCGCAGCCGCTTCGGGAGGCGAGAGCGGCCCGGCCGGAGACCGGGTCGCCCAGCTCAAGAAGGAGATCGATCGGGACCCGCAGAATCCCAGGCTGTGGGCCGCGCTCGGAAATCTCTACTACGACCGCGAGGACTGGGACCGGGCCGCCGGAGCCTACGAGAGAGCCCTTCGCAAGGCTCCCAAGGACCCCAACGTGCTTTCCGATCTGGGTTCGGCCTGCCGCAACCGCGGAGAGTTCCGTCGGGCGGTCGGTCTCTTCGAGAAGGCGCGCGAGGCGGATCCCGACCACTGGCAGTCGCTCCTGAACCTCGTGTTGATCACCGCGTTCGACACGCGCGACGCCGCCGCGGCCCGCCGGCACTTCGACGAGTTGAAGCGCCGGTATCCGGAGATTCCCAACCTGGACCGGATCGAGCAGCAGATTTCGAGCCTCAAGGGGACTTCCGGCTGATCGGAGGAGCGCTTGCTCAAGGTCGTCCTGGTCCTGGTTCTCGTGTTTTGCGTTCTTCTGGTCCTGCGGGTCCTGCGCCTCTTGCTGGCGCGGCTCTTCGGACCGCCCGGGCGGCGCCCGGCGCGGTCCTGGCCGGTCGAGGGAGACATGGTGCGCGATCCGGTTTGCGGCGTGTGGATCGACCGACGCCTGGCGCTGCCCGCCGGCCCGGACCAGAGCGGTCCGGCAGTGTGCTCGGAGGCCTGCCGCAACGCGCTTCTGCGTAAGGGCCGCGGAATCGCGCGATGAGCGACCTCTTCGACTCGGATGAGCCGCGGAGAGCGGCCCGCGCCGCGACCGGCGCCGACACTCCTCTGGCGGATCGCATGCGGCCGCGCTCGCTCGACGAGGTGGAAGGGCCCGACGAGGTCGTCGGCGCCAACGGATTCCTGCGCCGAGCGATTGCCGAAGACCGTGTCCCCTCGCTGGTGCTGTGGGGGCCGCCGGGCGTCGGCAAGACGACTCTGGCCTGGCTGGTCGCTTCGCAGACTTCGTCGCAGTTCGTCTCGTACTCGGCGGTGGCCACGGGCGTCAAGGAGATGCGCGAGGTGCTGGAATCCGCCCGCCGGCAGCGCGCCCGCGGGCGGCTCACGACGCTCTTCATCGACGAGATCCACCGCTTCAACCGGGCCCAGCAGGACGTCTTCCTGCCCTACATCGAATCGGGAGACGTCGTCCTGATCGGCGCAACCACGGAAAACCCTTCGTTCGAGTTGAACGGTGCGCTCCTCTCCCGCTGCAAGGTCGTCGTCCTCGATCCGCTCACACCGGAGGCCATCGCTCGGATCGTCCGCCGCGCGCTGGGCGACCTCACCCGGGGATTGGGCGCCCGAGACTTCCGGCTGGACGACGATTCGCTCGCCTTCATCGCCCAGACGGCGGGCGGCGATGCGCGGCGAGCCCTGAACCTGCTGGAGGCGGCGGCGGCCGATGCGGAGGCGGACCGAACCAAACGCATCGAGGTCGGCCGGCTGCGCGATCTTCTTCAGCGCAAGGTCCTGCTCTACGACAAGGCGGGCGAGGAGCACTACAACCTGATCTCCGCCCTGCACAAATCGATGCGGGAGTCGGACCCCGACGCCACGGTGTACTGGCTGGTCCGTATGCTGGAGGCGGGCGAGGAACCGCTCTATCTGGCCCGACGCATCGTCCGTTTCGCGTCGGAGGACGTCGGCCTGGCCGATCCGCGCGCCCTGTCGGTCGCGCTGGACGCCAAGGAGGCCTTCGACTTTCTGGGACTGCCCGAGGGATCGCTGGCTCTGGTCCAGGCCGCGGTCTACTGCGCCCTGGCCCCCAAGTCCAACGCGCTCTACGCCGCGGAGACGGAGGCCAAGGCGGATGTCGCCGAGAAGCCCGCGGAGCCCGTTCCGCCGGTGATCCGCAACGCGGTGACTCGGCTCATGCGCGAGGTGGGATATGGCCGGGGCTATCGCTACGCCCCTGCCGAGCCCGAAGGCGTGGGCGGAATCGAATGCCTCCCCGTGTCCCTCAAGGGGCGGCGCTACTACCGCCCGCGCTCCTCCGGAGAGGAGGCCAAGCTCGCCCGGCGCCTGGAGGCCGTCCTCAAGAAAAGGCAGGAGAAACGGGAGAAGGAGGAGGGGGACAAGCCGAAGCGGGCGAAGGAGGAGCCAAAGCCGGGGAGTTGATGGGTACAATACCTACATTGTTATCGCTTCTCTGCCGATGGCCCGCCGCGATCACAAATCACAAATCGCAGATCACACATTCCCTACGTTTCTTCTCTCCGGTAGTTGGGCGCCTCCTTGGTGATGATGACGTCGTGGGGGTGGGATTCCTTCAACCCGGCGGCGGTCACCCGCACCATCTTCGACTTCGTGCGCAGCGCCTCGATCGTGGGGCAGCCGGTCAAACCCATGCCGCTGCGGATCCCGCCGGTGATCTGGTGGATCAGGGCCTCGACGCTCCCCTTGTAGGGAACCATTCCTTCGATCCCTTCCGGAACCAGCTTGGAGAGCAGGCCACCGGCGCCGTTGGCGTTGACCACGGTCTCCGTGTCCATGGACTCCTGGAAGTAACGGTCCGACGAGCCGGCTTTCATGGCTGCGAGCGATCCCATTCCGCGATAAGCCTTGAACGTGCGGCCCTGATACAGGATGGTCTCGCCGGGCGACTCTTCGGTGCCCGCCAGGAGCGAGCCGATCATCACCACGTGCGCGCCCGCAGCGATGGCCTTGACGACGTCGCCGGAGTATTTGATCCCCCCGTCGGCGATCAGAGGGACCCGCGTTCCGCGCGTGGCCTTGGCGCATTCGCGAACGGCGTGGATCTGGGGCACACCGGCTCCGGTCACGACGCGCGTCGTGCAGATCGAGCCCGGGCCGATGCCGACCTTCACCGCGTCGGCGCCCCGGCGCACCAGATCCCGGGCGCCCTCTTCGGTGGCCACGTTGCCGGCGATGATCGACAGGGAGGGGAACCGCTTGCGCAGGAGGCGGAGAGCGTCGAGCACTCCTTCGCTGTGGCCGTGAGAGGAGTCCAGGACCAGCACATCGACCTTCGCCCGGACGAGCTCTCGGGCGCGGTCGAGGAGGTCCTTGGAGACTCCCACGGCGGCCCCGACCCGCAGCCGGCCGAGCCGGTCCTTGGCGGCGTTGGGGTACTTGATGGCCTTCTGGATGTCCTTGACCGTGATCAGGCCCTTGAGATTCCCCGTTCGATCGACGACCAGAAGCTTCTCGATGCGGTGCTCGTGGAGGAGCTTCTTGGCCTGCTCGAGCGTTGTCCCCACCGGGGTCGTGATCAGATTCTCGTGCGTCATCCGGGAGGAGATCGGCCGGTCGGTCCGCGTCTCAAACCGCAAATCGCGATTGGTCAGGATCCCGCGCAGCTTTCCGGTGTTGTCCACGACGGGAACGCCGGAAATCTTGTATCGGGCCATGATCGCCAGCGCCTCGGCGATCGACTGCTCCGGGCGGCAGGTGACCGGGTCCACGATCATTCCCGACTCGGAGCGCTTGACCTTGTCCACCTCCGCGGCCTGGGCTTCGATGGAGAGGTTCTTGTGGATGACGCCGAGGCCGCCCTGCTGCGCCATGGCGATGGCCAGGCGCGACTCGGTGACGGTGTCCATGGCCGCCGAGATGATCGGGACATTCAAGGGAATGTCCGCCGTCAGCCTGGTGCGCAGATCCACGTGCCGCGGATGGACTTTGGACCGCGCCGGCAGGAGCAGGACGTCGTCAAACGTGAAGGCGATCGGGATTTCGGAGCGGGGAGAGGAGCGGCTTCTTCTCGTTACCATCCCAAATAATAACCTGATGTCTGAGTCTAAGGTCTAAGGTCTAAGGTCTAAGGACTAAGGTTCAAGAGAGCCCTCGTGGTGCCTTCCGCGGCGCGCGTAGTCTCCCGAAGTTACCGAGGGAGGAGGCGCGCGCCGCGCGAGCCGGAGCGGAGCAAGCGATCAGGCTCGCGGTCGAGGCCCTTTGGCCGAGCCGCGAGCCGGTGCGCACGAAGGGCGCAGATCGCTTGCGTAGCGGCGGCGAGGGTTATGCCGCCGTCGCTCCGTGGCACTTCTTGTACTTCTTGCCCGAGCCGCAGGGGCACGGATCGTTGCGGCCCACCTTCGGCGCGTGGCGCTGGACCGTTTCGACTTTGGCGTCCTGCCCTCCGGAGGCCGCCGCACCGTAGGAATAGTTGTAGTTGGCGGCGCGGCGCGAGGGGAGGGCGGCCGGCGCCCGGCGCTCCTGCAAGACCTCGCCCTCGGCCTCGCGGACGACCGGCTGCAGCCGGAAGAGATACTGAACGATCTGATCCTCGATGCGCTCCTTCATGACGGTGAAGAGCTCGAAGGACTCCTTCTTGTACTCGACCAGCGGGTCGCGCTGGCCGTAGCCCCGCAGGCCGATCCCTTCCTTCAGATGGTCGATGGCGAGTAGGTGGTCTTTCCATTGCTGGTCGACGACCTGAAGCATCACGAAGCGTTCGTGAAGCCGCATCGTCTCCGGACCCAGCAGAGTCTCCTTGGCCTCGTACCGCCGGCGCAGCTCTTCGAGGAGGCCCTCGTGGATCTCCTCCCGCGTCTTGCCGCCGAAGTCCGGGGCCTCGATTCCGTAATAGTCCTTGAGCGAGATTCCGAACTCGGAAAGGTTCCACTCGTCGGGCGTCTTGTCCTTCGGCAGGAGCCGCTCCAGGACCGATTCGAGAATCGTCTCGGAGAGGGTCAGGACGTAGTCCTTGCCGAGGTTGCCCCGCAGGATGTCCCGGCGCAGCCCGTAGATGTCCTCGCGCTGCCGGTTCATGACGTCGTCGTACTCGAGCAGATGCTTGCGGGTCTCGAAGTTGCGCCCCTCGACCTGCTTCTGGGCCCGCTCCACCGCCCGCGTGACCATGCGGTGCTCGATGGGGACGCCTTCCTCCATCCCGAGCTTGCGCATGATGTTCTGCAGGCGGTCGGAGCCGAAGATGCGCATGAGATCGTCTTCCAGCGCCAGGTAGAACCGGGAGGCGCCCGGGTCGCCCTGCCGGCCGGATCGGCCCCGGAGCTGGTTGTCGATCCGGCGCGACTCGTTGCGCTCGGTGCCGAGCACGTACAGCCCGCCCAGGTCGGCCACGCCCGGACCCAGGACGATGTCCGTCCCGCGCCCGGCGATGTTGGTGGCGATCGTGACCGACTTGGCCTGGCCGGCCTG
>DATFTF010000255.1:0-6778 GCA_035262245.1 Thermoanaerobaculia bacterium | reverse complement strand
ACGGGCGCCTGCGCGTCTCCGGACACCGACGCGCCGACGCAAATTCCGAACCCCGCAGCTTCGTGCGCATGGAGCGGATCTACGGAAGCTTCTCGCGGGAGTTCCCGGTGCCTCCCTCCATCGACCCGGGGCGCATCAAGGCGACATTGCGCGCCGGAGTGCTCAAGGTAGTCGCCACGAAGGCCGAACGCGGCGAAGCCGTCGCGCTGGAATCGAGGAAGGCGCGATGAGCGGCGGCCGGCGCCCGGGCGTGTTCCGGATCGGGGTCGTCTCCCAGCGGTTCGGCATTCATCCGCAGACGCTCCGGATGTACGAGCGGGAGGGCCTGCTGCGCCCGGCTCGCACCGAGGGAAAGACGAGGCTCTACGACTCCGATACCCTGGAAAGGCTGGAAATCATCCTGACTCTGACCCGCGATCTCGGCGTGAATCTGGCCGGCGTCGAGGTCATTCTCCACATGAAGGAGCGCATCGAAAAGATGCAGGGAGAGGTGCACAATCTTCTCTCCGTCCTGCGCGAGGAGGCCGGATCGCGCCGCGGCGACATCGATCGGCGGTATGCCCTGGTGAAGACATCCCGCAGCCTGGCCCTCGCCAAAGTCGACAAGTCCTAGCCTCTTCCCGCCCCGTTTCGCGCTGGACCGCCGGACCCCGTCTCGAGATCCGGGGGATAGAATCGCTCCCCTGGAGGACGGAGGCCGTGAAAAAAACAATTTTCGCCGCATTCGGGCTCGCGATCGCGGCGCTCGCGACGGCGCAGCTTTCCAAGTACAAGGACTGGGCGAAATCGCCGGAGGCGTATTTCCTGACATCCGAGGAGCGCGCGGAGTGGTCGAGACTGACGAGCGACGCGGATGCGGAGAAGTTCATCGACGCCTACTACGCCAAACGCGGCGGACAGCGCTTCAAGGAAGAGGTCGCGCGGCGCATCGCCGCTGCCGACGAGCAGTTCAAGCTGCGCCACCAGAGAGGCGCGGAGTCTGTCCGCGGGCGGCTGCTGATCACGCTGGGCGGGCCGAGCCGGGTGACGCAGACGCGCAGCCTTTCCGACACCGGGGTCG
The DNA here is from genome assembly GCA_035262245.1 of Thermoanaerobaculia bacterium. Classification (GTDB taxonomy): domain Bacteria; phylum Acidobacteriota; class Thermoanaerobaculia; order UBA5066; family Gp7-AA6; genus DATFTF01. The sequence continues at coordinate 5,718 of DATFTF010000255.1, read as the reverse complement.
TCGGCGATACGGGGCGCGGGGCCATCGAGGGCACGGATTCCTTCGGGTCCGCTACGGGGGCGGCCGCCGGACCCATCGTGCAGACCTGGATCTACGACAAGAACAAGTATGACCCCTCCTGGGACATCGGCGAACTGAAGCTTCAGGTGGTGGTCGATTCTCAGAAAGGCGTGGACCAGCTGCGCAACGCCGCGGCGGCGGACCAGGCCATCGCCAAGATCGCCGCTCGGTCGATCGTGAATCCTACTGCGGCCGGCGGCCCGACGGCCGCTGCGGCCGGAGCTGCATCGTCCGCTCCCGCGGCCGGAGCAGCACCCCCCGCTCCCGCGGCTGCCTCCGGCTCGGCTCCCGCGGCGGCGCCGCCTCCGCCACCCGCGGCCGCGGCTTCGCTTCCCGCCGCGACTCGCGCCTCGCTCGAAACCGTGCTCAAGACCGGCAAGTCGTCGCCGGGTTTCTGGGGAGGCTCGTTCCACGCCGTCTCCGGTGAGCCGTTCTATGCGCTGGCCTTCTACTTCGAAGGCGGTCAGGCTCCCGCAGGCGGCGCGAAGTTCGGAGGCGTGGTGACCAGCCAGAGCGGCGGCGAGGCGGCGACGTTCTGGGAGGACGCCATGCTCTCGGATATGAAGACCGGAGCACAGGCGGACAAAGTCTTCGAAAAGTCCATCGTCCTGCCGGCGGGCAGTTACCGCGGCGCCTTCGCGATCTATTCGGCTGACGGCGCGTCGGCGCTTCAGACAGCTTCGGTCAACTTCACACTCGAGCCCAAGTCGGCGGACTTCGGGGTTTCGCCTCTCATCCTGACCAACGAGCTCAAGCCCCTGACCAAGCGACCCGCGGAGACCGATCCGTTCGTCTTCGGCGTAACCAAGCCGATCAAAGTCGAGCCGAAGGCCGATCGCGTGTTCTCCAAGCAGGATTCGCTCTGGTATTTCTATGAAGTCAGCAACCCGAAGCTCTCCGAGCCGGCGGCCGCGCCGACGCCGGCTCCGGCTCCGGCGACGACTCCCGGGGCGGCTGTCACGCCCGCGGCCGCCGAGCCGAAGCCGCGGATCATGCAGCGCATCAGCGTCCTGCGCGACGGAAAGGCGGCCTTCGCGCCGTTTACCGGTCCGGCCGAGATGCAGATTCTCGCGCCGGGCTACTACGCGAGCGGCAGCGAGATCCCGCTGACGACCTTCGAGCCTGGCTTCTACACCTTCCAGGTGAACGTTCGCGACCTGAACGCTCCGCGCGACTCGGCGGCCTTCAAGGGGATCGATCGCCAGGAGGAGTTCATCGTCCTGAAACCGGACGGGACCGTTCCCGAGAGAGCCGCGTCCAAGGCGCCTGCTCCGACACCCAGGCCGAGGAAGCCGTGATGCGGTGATGCCGATGCGCGGGGGCGCTCCGGCTCCCGCGCTCGCTCGCCGCGTTGCTGGTAGCTCTGTTTCCGGTCAGCGCGGGGCCTATTCGACCCGCACGTCCGCCTTGGCCGTCCCCATCTTGCCGCTCTCGCGGTCCTGGATGTTGATGGCCACGCGGGCGTTCCCCTTGCGGATCGTGAGAGCCGCGGTGTAGGCGAGCTCGGCCTCGGCCGGTGCGTCCTTGGGCATCGTGAAGACGGCTTGTTCGTGGCCGACGTCACTCATGTTGCCCTTGTCGTCGCTCACAGCGATGTAAACGTCGGCCACGGCCTTGGCTGTCTCGCCGTCGGGAACGAAAGTCAGCGAGGAGGCCGGAATGTTCAACTTGATGGGGAGCTCGAAGTACTTCTTCGCCTTCCTGGCCGGCGCCACCATCATCGTCACCGGAATCGCGCGGTACTCGACGTTGGACCGGAGCGCCGCCTGGGCCACGTCGGTGGCCCGCTCGCCGGCCGAGCGCGGCGCGTATCCATGGCGCGTGCGAACGGTCAGACCCGGACGGGCCACTTCGACCTTCACGTTCCGGTAGCCGGAGCCGGGGACCTTGGACAGGGTTACGCCGATCGAGTAGTAGGTCGACGTGTCCTGGTAGACCTGGGAGATTCCGCGGGCGAAGTCGTTGGAGTTCAAGAGCGCGAGCCCGCCGGTTTGCGTTGCCAGCTCCAGAAGCGGGGCCTGGGTCGATGTGCGGGCGAAGAAGGCGACGCTTGGCCGCACCAGAAGCGGGTCGTCGGCCGAGGCGGTCGTTCCCTCTGCGGTCAAGCCGCGCGCATCGACGGTGTAGAACGTGATGTCGGAGGCGTTGGCGCGCCGCACGACGCTCTGCAGGTCCGGGGCCACGCTCTGGACGTCGAATTGCGAGAGGCTGAACTGGCCGACCGCGTACTGGACCATGGTCGAGCCGGGCTGGATGTCGAAGCCTCCGGTGACGAAGAGAAAGGACTTCTTTCCGTCCAGCGCCGTCAGGGTCGAAAGCTCGCTGTTCATGTCCTTGAGCAGCTTGACGACTTCGGCGCGCTCCTGCTCTCCATAGCTGTGCGCCAGGAACGCCCGCGACCGCCGGCTGACCGTCGTGTCGATGTCGCGCAGAGTCTGCATTTCGGTGATGAGCCGCGACTGCGCGACGCCCGCCGACTCGATCTTGTCCAGAGAGGCGAGCAGGTCTTCCTTGCTGGTGGTCCATTCGCTCAAGGTGCGCGGGCGGCGGTCGAAGCTGACGATCCGACCCGAGTCGTTCGGACCCATCCGGGTGATCAAGTCCCGCAAGGCCTCGAGCCCTCTCTTGCGCCCGCCCAGCGAGAGCTGCCCCAGATCGAAATAGATCAGAAAGTGGCGGGGCACGTAGGCGTCGGGGCCCTTGTGGTATTCCGCCAGAACCCTGTCGGGCGAGGCGGTGTTGAGATCCGGGGCATGGATCGTCCCCTCCTGCACCCGGGTGAAGTAGTCGAGGGGCACCGGCTTGTTGTCGATGCGGACCGTGAAGTCCTCCTTGTTCAGATCCGGGACCGGGTTGCCGTGCGAATCGGTTACCACGACGTCGAGATCCATCACATGGACCTCCACGCTCTCCCGGAAAGCCGGCAGGTTCTGATTGGGCGCCTTTGGCTCGAGGCCGGGAGACTGTTGGGCCGCCGCGGCGCCGGAGAAAAGGGCCAGAAGGGCGATGAGCGAGAGTTTCTTCATGGCGCGAACACTCCAACCTAGGCTAACGCGGACGGAGTCTCCGCGATTCCGGGCGATCCCTTAGGTGTTCTTAACCTCGACGCGGGCGAGGCCGAGGAACTCGAAGACCAGGTTGACTTCCTGGGCGATCTCATCGATCCAGAGGGGGTCGACCGATTCGATGGAAAGCGTTCCTATGGCGCACCCCGGGACCGTGGCCCGGGCGGTGCGCACCAGCGAGGCGGCGTCGCTGGGGTCCGAGCCGTCGTCGGCGATGACTGCCTGGAAATCGAGCGGCAGTCCCCAGCTCTCGGCGCGCCCGACGCCCAGGGCGGGGCGGAAGATGTCGATCGCCGCGGCCCGGAACACTCCGGCGGGAAACTCGACCGAGCGGAGGATCTCGAAGAGATCGCCATAGCAGATCGTGTGCAGCAGGCCGAGGGTGTAGCCGCGCTCCCGGGTGATGCCGTAGCGTTCCGCGTATCGACCTGCGGCGACCGCCGCCGCGACGCTGGCTCTTCGGAGAACCTGAGAGAGGGGGTCTGCTTTCGAGACACGCGGGAATTCCACCGAGGAGAGTCGGTCGATGAGCACCGTGACCGCCCGGGCTCCCAGGCGCTCGATGGCGTCGGGAACGGTGCCCACCGCGTTGTCGCGGTCGACCGACAGCGCATTGGCCAGTATCAGGATGTCCAGCGTCAGGTAGGGATCGAGGGCTGCGATGGGAACCACTGCAGCCGGATCGACCGGCGATTTCTTGAGCAGTTCGGCCAGGAGTCCGGCGGAGTCCTCGTGGATGGAATGCATGACGATGGGCGCCGACGTGAGCCCCCGGACGCTGTCGGCGAAGTCTCGGAACGTCCGGAAGAGCTGCCGCCCCTCCTCGGGCTCGACCGGGCTGCCGATGCGTTCCAGCAGGTCCCAGTAGCGCTCATCGACCTCCTGGGGCCGGAAGGGGAGGTCCCACGGATCGGCCTCGATGACCTTGCTCCGGCGGGACGGGCGGCCTCGCACCGTGTCGTCGAGCTTCTTGACCCCGTGGAAAGCCAGCGCCTGGCCGCGCAGCGAGAGCCCGATGCGCAGGATCGGCTGCACCGCGAATTCGGGGTCGTAGTCGAAATCGGCTTCGTGCCACTCGAACATCTCGAACAGAAGACGGCGAGCCAGATCCTCCACCCGCAGCGAGAGGCCGTCATGGGTGTCGTAGCCGCCATCCAGGATCAGCCGCGTCATGTTGGCCGAGCTGGTGAAGTTGCGGGCCAGGAGCTCGTAGAGGGTCGCAGCGGGGAGGGCGCCGCTGCGGAGCAGATGGACGCCCAGGCGGTGGCGGGGAAGCGAACCCGACACGTAGACGATCTGGCCTTCCCGCCAGTCGATGATCCGTCGGTCGCGTCCCTGCGAGAGCGTCAACCGCCCTGTCCGGCGGTTCAACTCCATCCACTGCAGGAGATCCGCGAAGCCGAAGACCTCCAGCCTTCCGTAAAAGTGTTTCTTCACCCGATGGGTCCAATTTTAGCGCACCGCTGACGCCGGTGGAGGGTCTGTGCCAGAATTCCGGCCGTGGAGCGGCCGTGACGAAGGAGAAGAGCGGCGGTTCCGCCGCGCCGCCGGCCCAGAGCCTCGGGCGGGAGGGACGGCCCTCACCCCCCGCCGAGACCGGCTCAGGGATCCCGATCCGGCCCTACTACGGCGAACCGGCCCCCGGCCGGTTTCCCTTTACCCGCGGGGTCACCGAAGAGATGTACCGCCGCCGGTTCTGGACCATGCGTCAATACGCCGGGTTCGGTTCGGCCCGGGAGTCCAACGCCCGCTACCGATATCTCCTCGCGCAGGGGCAGACCGGCCTCTCCGTGGCCTTCGACCTGCCGACCCAGATGGGCTACGACTCCGACGATCCGCTGGCGCGGGGGGAGGTAGGACGCGTGGGCGTCGCCATCGCCTCGCTCGAGGACATGCGCATTCTCACCGAGGGTCTTCCGCTCGACCGCGTCTCGATCTCCATGACCATCAACTCCACGGCCGCGATCCTTCTCGCCCTGCTGCTCGCCGTGGCGCGGGAGCGGGACGTGCCCTGGACCGAGCTCTCGGGGACCATCCAGAACGATCTCCTCAAAGAATACGTGGCCCGCGGCACCTACATTTTCCCTCCCCGCCCTTCGCTCAAGCTGACGACCGACATCTTCGAGTTCTGCGGGAACGAGGTTCCGCGCTGGAACACGATCTCCATCTCCGGCTACCACATCCGCGAGGCAGGATCGACGGCCGTCCAGGAGCTCGCCTTCACACTGTCCAACGCAATCGCCTACGTCGAGGCGGCCCTGGCGCGCGGGCTTGCGATCGACGACTTCGCCCCGCGGCTCTCTTTTTTCTTCAACGCGCACGCCGACTTCTTCGAAGAGGTCGCCAAGTTCCGCGCGGCCCGGACGCTGTGGGCGGAGATCATGCGCGAGCGCTTCGGCGCCCGCGATCCGCGCTCCTGGCGCTTGCGCTTCCATGCCCAAACGGCGGGATCGACGCTCACCGCGCAGCAGGCCGACGTGAACATTGTGCGGGTCGGGCTCCAGGCGCTCTCCGCCGTGCTGGGCGGGGCGCAGTCGCTTCACACCAATGCCTATGACGAAGCCCTGGCGCTCCCGACCGAAGCGTCGGCTCG
>DATFTF010000254.1:0-7971 GCA_035262245.1 Thermoanaerobaculia bacterium | reverse complement strand
TGCCGAGCGCGCGGTCGCCGCGGCGCACCAAGCCTTCCGCTCGTGGGGAGCGACCGAGCCGGGCCGGAGGGTGGAGCTGCTGGTCCGCATTGCCTCGATTCTGCGCCGCCGCAAGCATGAGTTCTCAGCCATGATGGTTCTCGAAGAATCCAAGTCCTGGGTCGAGGCGGACGGCGATACCGCCGAAGCCATCGACTTCTGCGAGTTCTATGCCCGCGATATGGAGCGGCTGGCGCAACCGCAGCCGGTCGTCCAGTCTCCGGGGGAGAAGGACGAGCTGGTCTTCCTGCCGCTGGGCGTCTGCGCGGTCATTCCGCCCTGGAACTTTCCGCTGGCGATCCTGACCGGCATGACCACCGCGGCGCTGGTCACCGGCAACACCGTGGTCCTGAAACCTTCTTCCGACGCCCCCGGCATCGCCACGATGTTCTACGAGGCGGCCGTGGAAGCGGGCGTGCCGCCGGGAGTCTTGAACTTCGTCACCGGGGGCGGCTCGACGGTCGGCAACACCTTGGTCGAGCATCCGAAGACGCGGGTCGTGGCCTTCACCGGATCGCGAGACGTCGGCGTCGGCATCAGCGAGAAGGCCGGAAAGGTGCCGCCCGGCCAGATCTGGATCAAGCGGGCCATCCTGGAGATGGGCGGAAAGGACTTCATCCTGGTGGACGAGACGGCGGACCTCGAGGAAGCGGCCAAAGGCGTCGTCGCGTCGGCCTTCGGCTTCCAGGGGCAGAAGTGCTCGGCCTGCTCCCGCCTGATCGTGCACGAGAAGGTTCACGACGCGCTGCTGGCCAAAGTGGTGGAGAAGACCAAAGCCCTGAAAGTCGGCGACGTGCGGGATCCCTCAGTTCAGGTCGGAGCGGTCATCAACGAGAAGGCGCAGAAGAAGATCTTGGAGTACGTCGAGGTCGGCAAGAAAGAAGGAAAGGTCGTCGCCGGCGGGTCGGCGGGCCCTGGGGACGGGTTTTTCGTGATGCCGACGGTGGTCGACGGCTTGGCCCGTGGCTCGCGTTTGGCCAAGGAAGAGATCTTCGGCCCCGTGCTGGCGGTGATGACGGTCAAGGACTTCGACGAAGGAATCGAAGCGGCCAACGACACGGAGTACGGTTTGACCGGCGCCCTTTATTCGAAAGACCGGGCCCGGCTCGAGCGCGGCAAGCGCGAGCTTTTCTGCGGCAATCTGTATCTGAACCGCAAGTGCACCGGAGCTCTCGTCGGCGTCCACCCATTCGGCGGCTTCAACATGTCGGGGACCGACTCCAAGGCCGGCGGACGCGAATATCTCTATCTCTTCACCCAGGCCAAATCGATCGCGGAAAAGATCTAGAAACCGGACCGTCACATCGGGAGGCTCGCATGCTTTTCCATCCGATCTGGTGGATCCTCATTACCGTGCTCGACGTCATCGCCGTCGTATCTCTGCTCAAGAGCGGGGCGGACACGGGGACGAAGATTCTCTGGCTTCTGCTGATCATCTTCCTCCCGTTGCTCGGCATGATCCTGTATTTCCTGATGGGACCAGGTCGGCGAAAGGTGCTGTGAGGAAGGGCGGGATTCGGGATTCGGGATACGGGATTCGAGTGGAGTCATGACCTCGGAGGGAGGATTTCCGCGCGCCGCGCGCCGCTTCGACTCGGTCGGCTTCTCCGAGATCGTCAAGGTCCGCAACCGCGTGCTGGAGCTGCTGGCGCAGGGGCACAGGGTCTGGCGCTTCGAGGGCGGCGAGCCCTACATGCCCACGCCCCAGCCGATCAAGGAAGCCATGGCCGAGGCGCTGGCGCGCAACGAAACGCGCTATGCGCCCTCCTCGGGCGTGCCCGAGCTTCGCCGCGCGATCGTCGAAAAGGTCCGGAGCAAGAACGGGATCCCCGCCGACGAGGAGTCCCCGATCGTCGTCAACGGCGGGATGCACGGCCTCTTCTCGGCCTTCGCCACTCTGCTCGACCCGGGCGACGAAGTCCTGATGTTATCGCCGTACTGGACGCCCATCGTGGACGTCGTGGCCTACCACGGAGCGGTTCCGGTGCTGGTGCCGATGCCCGAGGCGCTCCGGGACGGCATCACCGCCGCGCTCTCCCGGCGCAAGACCGACCGAACCAAAGTTCTCTATTGGAACTCTCCGAACAATCCGACCGGATACGTGTTCTCCCGGGCAGAGTGCGAGGAAACCTGCGCGTTCGTGCGAGATCAGGGACTGGCCCTGATCTCCGATGAAGCCTACGAGGACCTGATCTACGAGGGCGACCCGCACGTCTCGCCGGCCTCGTTTCCTGGGATGGCCGATCGGACGCTCTCGGTCTTCACGCTCTCCAAGACCTACTCCATGACCGGCTGGCGGGCCGGATACGTCCTGGTTCCCAAGCGGTGGCGCACGGCGATGCAGACGGTGGTGCTCTACTCGATCAACGGCGTCTCCACACCGACGCAGTGGGCGGCGCTCGCGGCGCTCAAGCTCTCCGACGGCTTTCTGGCCGAGGCCCGGGCGGGCTACCGGCGCCGGCGCGACGCGCTGGTCGCCGGCCTTCGAGCGGCGGGATTCGAGATCGATCCGCCGCGCGCCGCGCTGTATCTCTTTCCCCGAACCCCTCCCGCGGTGGCCTCGAGCTCGGTGGACGCGGCCCGGGCGCTGCTCGACGGACCGCGCGTGGCCACGGTACCGGGAGTCGTCTTCGGTCCGGAAGGCGAAGGACACCTGCGCTTCTCTTTTTCCGTCCCCGAAGAGACGATCGCCGGCGGTGTGGAGGCGTTGAAGTCGGTCGCCGGCACGACCGCCGCGACCAGGTAGCCCGTTTCTCTCGATGCCGTCGGTCAAGGATTCAGACCGGCGCTCACAAGCAGCCGCCCGTCGTCATACGCCGTGGCCAGAAGACCCCACATCAGGCCATTTCCCGAAAGCTTCGTGACACGGATCTGGCCACCCTCCAGATCACCGATGCCCAGCATCGCGAGAACGTCGCCGAACACGATCGTCTGCGCGCCGCTCAGGATCATCGGTCGACTTCGCCCTTCCAGCTCCCCGTCGGCGGAATACGCCTCGACGATCACCTGCACCTCTCCCTCTCCTGCACTGACCTCGGCCAGGACGAGGTTCGTATGCGCCTCGACATTTCGAGTCGCGGAAGGAAACGTGAGCACCGACGGGTTGAGTCTGCGAATCGTCGAGTAGCGGACGACCGGTATCTCCGCGGATTGCGAGGGCCGCGCGCGATTCAGGATGCGGGCGCGGGTCGTCGGCAGATCGTCCTCCGGCGTAAGGCCGGTCGTGACGAGAAAGGTGTCGAAGCCCTCACCCACGAACGGAACGTCCGTCGCCGAGACGCGGCGGGCGCCCAGCGCCGGGATGTCTGTCGCGAGCGTGGGGTCGAAACAGAGTCCGCAGATCTGGGGACCGCGCCGACCTACCCGCGCCGTCACCGTCGCGCCGCGGCCGTTGGCCAGATCCAACTCCGTGTTCCACGCGCCGGCGTGCCCGGATCCCACCGCGACCAGCCAGTCCTCCTCGATATGGCCGATTCTGTTTCCGGCCGACTCGACGAACCACGTTCCTCTCAGGCCGGCCGGCATGCTGTTGGTCGTGGGGATTGAGAATTCGCTCACCGTGCCGCCGGGATTGACGCGCCCGATCTTGTTCACGCGGCTCTCGGTAAACCAGAGACCGCCCGGGCCGAAGGAGACCCCCAGGGGGCCGCTGTCGGGCGTCGGGATGCTGAATTCCTGAATCTTGCCGTCGGCAGTGATGCGCCCGATCTTGTTGGCATTGAGCTCGGTGAACCAGACGGCTTCGGTGTCCGAGGATCCGATTTGCCCTTCCGTGATCCCGGAAGGCCCGCTGTCGGGAGTCGGGATCGCGTACTCCGTCAGTCCGTTCTCGCCGAGCCGGCCGATCTTGTTGGCGGCGAACTCAGTGAACCAGATGTCGCTGTTGCAGCAGGCGATCCCAGTTGGGCCCTGCGTGATCGCCAGCGGCCCGCTCGAGGGAGTTTCGATTGGATACTCGGTGAAGACTCCCTGGAAGCTCAAGACGCCGATTTTGTTGGCGGCAAATTCGGTGAACCAGAGGGACTGATTCCCGCCCACGACGATCCCGCGAGGACCCGCGTTGGGAGTCGGCACCGAAAATTCCGTGACCTTGCCTGAGGGATCGACGCGTCCGATCTTGTTGGCCTTGAACTCCGTGAAGCCGAGGTTTCCCAAAGCGTCCGAGAACGGGGTAATCCCTTCGGGTCCGCTGTCGGGGGTCGGAACACCGACCTCCAAGGCCAAGCCGCTGCACGCGTTGAAGCCAGTGCACACGATCCTCGCCAATTTGTTGGCGTCGTACTCCGTGATCCAAAGGTCATAGCCGCCCTGGCCGATGTTGAGAGCATGGCTGGCGGGAGTCGGAAGCGGCACCTCCGTGACGACGGAGACCGCCCGAGCGTCCAGGGCGATTCCAAGCGGAACGACGAGGAGCGGAACGAGGTTCCTGAAAGCCATGGCATGCCCTCCCGTGCCCATGCACTCCCGCAGAAGCTTGTACGCTCAGGGACGCGTTAACGCTTGTACGCCTCGGGCCTCCGGTCCTGCAGCGCCGGGAACCGCGCCCGCAGTTTCGCCGCCTTCTCCGGCTCCACATCGGCCACCAGGACCCGCTCGCGGTCGTCCCCTTCGGCCAGCGTCTCCCCCAGGGGCGCGACTAGGGCCGAGTCGCCGGCATAGTGCGCCCCGCCGCCGTCGCCGACTCGGTTGACACCGGCGACGTACGCCTGGTTCTCGATGGCGCGGGCTCTCAAGAGCGTCCGCCAGTGCTCCCGGCGCGGCTCGGGCCAGTTGGCGACCACGGCGAAAAGGTCGGTTTCCGCCGCGGCCACGCGGAAAGGTTCGGGAAAGCGCAGGTCGTAGCAGACGAGTGGCGTCACCCGCACGCCCTCGATCTCGACCGTCACCACGCGGTCTCCCGCGGCGTAATGCTCGTGCTCCCCGGCGTAGGAGAAGGGATGGATCTTGGCGTACCGCGCGGCGATTCCGGAAGGAGAGCTCACAATGCACATATTGTATGGGCGCGGGCCGGAAGCCTCCGGCAGGGAAGCGATCGTCCAGATCTTCAGGGCCGAGGAGGCCTCCTCGAGAAACTTCTCCGACGGGCCACCCCGCGGCTGCGCGATCGCCTCGGTTTCCATGGAGAAGCCGGTCGAGAACATTTCCGGCAGAAGCGCCAGGCGGGCTCCCCGGTCCCGCGCCTCCTCCAGCAGCCGCCGCGCCCGGCGGTGATTTTCCGGCGGATCCTCCCACGCCAGATCCATCTGGACGAGCGCGATGCGGAGCGTCACCGCGCTCTCCGGGCCCGCGTCGGGCGGGCGGGAGTCACACGCTGCAGCCGCGCCATCGCCGTCGCCAGCGTCTCGTCCCGCTTGCAGAACGCAAAGCGCACGTGGCTCTTCCCCCGTTCGGGTTGGGCGTAAAAGGCGGACGGCGGAATGGCCGCGACGCCGATCTCTTCGATCAGATGGCGGCAGAAAGCGACGTCGTCGTCGAAGCCGAGCGGGCGGATGTCGGCCAGCACGTAGTAGGTTCCGGCCGGCGGAGCCACGCCGAACCCCACGCGGGCGAGCTCGCCGACCAGGTAGTCGCGCCGGCGCCGGTAGGACTCGTTCAAGAGCCGGTAATAGTCCGTTCCCACGGAGAGGGCCATGGCCGCGCCGTGCTGGAGCGGCGTGGCGGTGGCGAAGGTGATGAACTGGTGCGCCGCCCGCACGGCCGCCGAGAGGGGCGGCGCCGCCGCGGCCCAGCCGATTTTCCAGCCGGTCAAGGAGAAGGTCTTGCCGAAGGAGGAAATGGTCACCGTGCGGTCCCGCATCCCGGCAAGCGTCGCCATCGGCACGTGCTCGCCGTCATAAACGAGGTGCTCGTAGACCTCGTCGGCCACGCAGACGAGATCGCGATCGCGACACAGAGCGGCGACGGCCTCGAGCTCGGCGCGGGTAAAGACCTTGCCGGTCGGATTGTGAGGCGTGTTGAGGAGGATGAGCCGGGTCTTCGAGCTCACGCAACGGGCCAGCGCTCTCGCGGAAAAACTCCAGTCCGGCGCCTCGAGCGTCACAAAGCGCGGCTTGGCGCCGGCCATGGCCACCGAGGCGCGGTAGGAGTCGTAGTACGGCTGGAACAGCACGACTTCGTCGCCGGGATTGCAGAGGCCCTGGATCGCCGCGAAGATCGCCTCGGTCGCTCCGGAGGTGACCGTGATCTCGGCGTCCGGATCGAAGGAGAGTCCGTAGTCGCGCCGATATTTCGCCGCGAGCATGGCGGCGAGCTCCGGGATTCCGCTCATTCGGGCGTACTGGCCGTGCCCGTCTCGAATCGCGCGGATGGCTGCCTCCCGCACGAACTCGGGGCCGTCGAAATCGGGAAATCCCTGCGCCAGATTCACCGCGCCGTGCTCGACCGCCAGGCGCGTCATCTCGGTGAAGATGGTCGTGCCGAACCCCGAAAGGCGCTTGGAGATCCGGGAACGCATGGGGAAAAGCTATCAGCTGTCAGCTCTCAGCTGTCAGCCATTTCACGGGAATCCTGACGGGAAGTTCGGACATATTTCGATGCGAGCGACAACTCGCATAAGCTCCGTGTCTTCGCCCACGGCGTTGAATCCCCGGAAGCTGAGAGCCGATAGCTGAAAGCTGAGAGCTGACAAGAATGAATCCCAAAAAGATCCATTACCGCGTCGCCATCATCGGGACCGGACCGGCCGGCTGGACCGCCGCGCTCTATGCCTCGCGCGCGGACCTGGAGCCGATCATCTTCGAGGGGCCGCAGCCGGGCGGGCAGCTCACCATCACCACCGAGGTCGAGAACTATCCCGGCTTCGCCAAGGGCATCCAGGGTCCCGAGCTCATGGAAATCTTCCGCGAGCAGGCCAAGCGTTTCGGAACGGAAGTCGTACACGACACGGTGACCGACGTCGACTTCTCGGCCCGGCCTTTCCGCCTGCAGCTCGACACCGGACGCCCCACCACCGCCGACGCCGTCCTGATCTGTTCCGGCGCCTCCGCCAAGCTCCTGGGCATCGAGTCGGAGACGCGTCTGATGGGACACGGCGTTTCAGCCTGCGCCACCTGCGACGCCTTCTTCTTCAAGGGAAAAGAAGTCGTTGTGGTCGGCGGCGGCGACACGGCGATGGAAGAAGCCACCTTCCTGACCAAGTTCGCGACGAAGGTGACCATCGTCCACCGCCGGGAGGAATTCCGCGCCTCCAAGATCATGCTCGAACGCGCGCGCATGAATCCGAAGATCGCCTGGAAGTTGAACGCGACGGTGCGGGAGATCCACGGCGAGCCGGGCAAGGGCATCCATTCTGTGACGCTGGAGGACACGCGGTCCGGCAAGCACTCCGAATTCCCCACCCAGGGGCTCTTCATCGCCATCGGCCACTCTCCCAACACACAGATCTTCCAGGGCAAGCTCGAGATGAACGAGGTCGGCTACATCAAGATCAAGCACCCGTCCACGTACACTTCGGTCGAAGGCGTCTTTGCCGCGGGAGACGTGGCCGATCCTACCTACCGCCAGGCTGTCTCCGCGGCCGGTGAAGGCTGCAAGGCCGCTATCGACGCGGAGAGATGGCTGGCGTCGAAGGGAATCCATTAAGGGAATCGGGTGATCGGGTGATCGGGTGATCGGGTGATCGGGTGATCGGGTGATCGGGTGATCGGGTGATCGGGTGATCGGGTGATCGGGTGATCGGGTGATCGAAGGAAAGCAGGCAACGAGCGAGAGAAATTCCAACAAGCCGCCCTTTCTTCCGATTCTTTTCTACGTCCTCGGATTCATGCTCGCGCTCGCGGCGCTGGCCTGGCTGGTCGCGTGGATCCTGCGTCACTTGCATTGATCCTCGCTGACGGACCGTTGGTCTCCGGGACAAACCGCCGCCGCATTTCCTCGTAATACCCTTCGGACATGTCGGGCCGCTTGTGGGACCGGTTCAATCCCTGGCGCGGC
>DATFTF010000253.1:0-10527 GCA_035262245.1 Thermoanaerobaculia bacterium | reverse complement strand
GTTTGTTTCGACCGAACACGGAGAGGCGGAGTTTCGCAAGACGGGGAAGGCGGTGGACGAGAGTCTGCGCGTGGCATTTGAGGACGAGAGGAATTGATCCATTGAATCATTGACTCATTGAAAGATTGAGCGCGCCGAGTTCTTCTCCGCCCCAATCAAACAATGAATCAATGAATCAATGATTCAATCTTCTTTCTTTCTGAATCGCCCGAACGCCTCATGCCGCCGCTGCCGGATCTCCTCGGCCTCTGCTTCCACCCACGGCACGGGAAAGCCCAGCCGGCGCAATGTCCGGTTGGCTATCTCCAGCGAGGTTTCGAACTCCTCGGCAACGACTTCGTCGGCCCCCAGAGCGGAAAGCTGCGGAATCTCGGTCAAGTAACGGGTGCGCGCCAGAAGGAAGGCGCCGGGCGCGTGCTTGCGGCAGCGGGACACGGCGCGGCGAGTCGCCCTCGGGTCGGAGAGCAGGACCAGCACGGCCGTTGCGCGCTCGATCCCGGCATGCTTCAGAACGCGGTCGTTGGTCACGTCGCCGTATTCGATCGGCACGTCCTTGGCTTTCCCCCGCCATACCCGATCGGGGTTCAAGTCCAGGACGCGGAATGGAACTTTGGCCCGTCCGAGCACGCGGGCCAGCGTCTCGCCGGTCAGGCCGAAGCCCAGGACCAGAACGTGCCCCTCGGCCGGAAGATCGCCGCGACGGCTCCGCCGCGGCAGCTCTGACAGGCGGTCGGCGAGCGTCAGGCCGAAGTGGTGCCCGGCCTCGGAGAGAAGCGGGGTCGCGAGCATGGACAGCAACGCCACCGCGAGGAAGATCTGATAGCCGTCCTCCGAGATCAGTCCGGCGGCTCGTCCCTGGCGGACCAGCACGAAGGAGAACTCGCCGACCTGCGCCAGCGAGACTCCGACCGCAGTGGCCACCCGGATGCCGAATCCGTAAAAGAGGACCGGCAGCCCTCCCCAGAAGACTTTCAGGGCGAAGAGCGCGAGGAGAACCACGGCCACGAGCGCCGGCCGCTGCGTGAGCGTGCGGGCGTCGAAGAGCATTCCCACGGCCACGAAGAAGAGCGCGTTGAAGGCGTCGCGGAAGGGCGCGATTTCGGCCATGGTCTGGGTCCCATATTCCGTTTCCGACAGGACCACGCCCGCGAGGAACGCTCCTAGCGCGAGGGAGAGCCCCGCCGCCGACGTCGCCAGGGCCGTGCCCAGCACGATGACCAGGACGGCGACGACGAAGAGCTCCTTGCGGCGAGTCGCCACGATCGCGGAGAGAAACCGCGGCACGACGACGCGGGACGCGAACACGACGCCGGCGGCCATGGCCGCCGTCTTGGCGAGCGCGAGGGTCGCCGGCCCGAGACCTCCGCCGTGGCCGACCAGCGTCGGAATCAGAAGCATCATCGGAACGACGGCCATGTCCTGGAAGACCAGCATCCCGACGAGGAATCGGCCGTGCGGGGAGTCGATCTCGCCCCGATCGATAAGGATGTTGAGGACGATCGCCGTGGACGAGAGCGCTGCCAGGAAGCCCGCGAAGGCCGCCTGCGCCGGGCCGCGCCCGATAATCACAAGGACCGCCGCGGTGGTCAGGAACGTCCCGGCGACCTGGATCGGCCCGGCTCCCCAGACGAAACGACCGAGCTTGCCCAGATCGGAGAGGGAGAACTCCAGACCGACGGTGAAGAGGAGCAGCACCACCCCGACCTCGGCCAGCGCCTCGACCTGGTGCACGTCCCGCGCGAGGCGCAGTCCGTAGGGACCGAGCAGCGCGCCGGCCAAGAGATACCCGAGGAGCGGCGGCTGGCGCAGGCGGGCCAGCCCGTAGGCCGCCGCCAGCGCGGCGACGAATACGAGCACCAGGGGAGCCAGAAAGCTCGGTGTCTCCAACTGCGATAACTCTACGCTCGCGGCGCGGCACGACGGCTTCTCTGGTAGCCTGTTCGCGATCGAGCGAAGACAAAGCGAAGGAGTCCCGATGCCTGTGATGGCGCAAATGTCCACCGGTCAAAAACAGTGGTTCGGGCACCCCCGCGGTCTCTCGACGCTCTTCTTCACCGAGATGTGGGAGCGGCTCAGCTACTACGGAATGCGCGGGCTTCTGATCCTCTTCCTGGTGGCCTCGGTCAAGACAGGCGGTTTCGGCATGTCCGACCAGACCGCCGCCGCGATCTACGGTCTGTACGTTGGCCTCGTCTATCTCATGGCCCTCCCGGGCGGCTGGGTCGCCGACCGATTGATCGGGCACCGGCGCGCGGTCTTCGTCGGAGGGTGCTTCATAGCGGCCGGACATTTCAGCATGGCGATCCCGATCGTGCCGACGTTCTATCTGGGCCTCTGCCTGATCATCATCGGGACGGGGCTCTTGAAGCCCAACGTCAGCACCATGGTCGGGGATCTGTATCCGGAATCGGGAGCGCGCCGCGACGCCGGGTTCTCGATCTACTATTCGGGCATCAATCTCGGCGCCCTGATCGGCCCTCTCATCTGCGGTTATCTCGGGGAACGCGTCAACTGGCACTTCGGCTTCAGCGCGGCGGGCGTTGGGATGGTGCTCGGCCTGGTCCAGTACCAGATGGGCGGCAAGTATCTCCGCGGAGCAGGATTGCGGCAGGACGTCGATCCGGCCGCGGAACGCCGCGCGTGGCGGCACTTCTTTGCCGGCCTCACGATCGCGGCCGTCGTTCTGGCTGGGGCCGCGGTGCTGCAAAGAGCCGGCCTTCTTCGATTGACACTGGAGGGCGTAGCGAAGGGCACCGGCTATTTCATGCTCGGGCTGGCGTTCGTCTATTTCGGCGCGATCCTCTTCTTCAGCAAACTGACCGTTGCGGAGAAGAAGAGGATTTTCGTGATCTTCGTCTTCTTCCTGGCCGCCGTTCTGTTTTGGGCCGGCTACGAGCAGGCCGGCTCTTCGCTGAACCTCTTTGCCGAAAGGCTGACCAACCTGCAGCTCGGGTCGTGGGAGATGCCGGCGTCGTGGCTCCAGTCGGTCAATCCGATCTTTATCATCGTGCTCTCGCCAGTGTTCGGAATTCTGTGGCTCAAGCTCGCGTCACGGGCGCCCTCGACCCCGGCCAAGATGGGCTACGGACTGGCCATGCTGGCGATCGGTTTCTTCGTGCTGGCCTGGGGCGCGAGCTATACGCGGGGGGGCGCCAAGGTCAGCATGATGTGGCTCATCGTGACTTACTTCTTCCACACGACGGGAGAGCTGTGCCTCTCGCCGGTCGGGCTCTCGAGCGTCACCAAGCTGTCACCGCGGCGGCTGGTCGGCCAGATGATGGGCACCTGGTTCATGGGTACGGCTCTCGGGAACCTGATCGCCGGCTTGGCGGCGGGAGGATTCGCCGGAATGTCGGTTGGCGAGCTATTCGCGGCCGTTGGGAAGGTGACGGGCATCGCCGGTCTCGTTCTCCTCGTTTTCTCGCCCCTGCTTCGAAAGATGGTCGGGCAGGAGAACGTGCCGCTTGAAGTGCCGGTCTCCCCGCAAGTCGCGACAACCGGGAAGGCCCTGCCCTAGGCTTCGCGGCTCGAATCCCGAGTCCCGAATCCCGAGTCCCGCCCGGTCTAGAACTTCGCGACCAGCGCCGCCGACGTGATCGTGTCGGTTTTCTTCTTGCCGGGAACGGGCTCGTTCAGGGTCGAGATCGCGTACGAGACCTTGACCGACAGGACGGTGGTGATGCCCGCGGTGATCGACGCCACGTTGGCGAAGCGCCAGTCGCTCGAATCCTTGAAGCTCTCGGTGAAGATGGCTTCGTCGGAGAACTCGGCGGTCTTTGAGATCTTCCAGACGTAGAGGAGGCCAAGCCGTCCGATCGCGAAGTCGCGGTTCTCGCCGTCCGTCCTGTCCTCCCATGTGTATCCCAGCCCGCCATCGATCTTGAGAGAGTGCGGGTCGGGGGCGATGATGAGGTAGGAGAGTCCGCCCTGCAGCGTGGTTCGGTGGTCGATTCCGGCGAACTTGTCCGTGAAGTAGTCCCCCTCGGCGAAGGCTTCCAGGCGCGCGGACAGCTTGCGGGCGCCTCGCAGCATGCCGAGGAAGGACTTGGCGGTGTCCACACCATCTGATTCGGCGTGCACGTACGCGAACTTGATCTTCGCCGACCAGGGCAGCGGCGAGTACTCGGCCTCCCCGGCGGCTCCGAGGGTTTTGGTGTCGGTGTTGCCGGAGGTGGCGACATAGGAGACCTCGGCCTTGCCCGCCCAGAGGGGGGGAGGCTTGGGCGGCTCGTCGGCAGAGAGAAGGACTGGAAAGACCGGCCAGAGAAGGAGTGCGAGGGTTGGCTTTTTCATGGCCGCAGCCTTCTGCAAAGCGCGGGCCGCCTTCCTCAGCCGAGCATGCCAAGCGTTCCGGCAAGGGGGCGGATGACGGCCGCGAGAATGCTTCCCGCAGGCTTTCCGCGGCGCAACTGGCCCAAACGCGCGATCTGTTCTGCGGCGAGGTAGGCGCCCGCGGCGAGCCAGAAGAGGTCCCAGAACCCGGCTCGTCCTTGCGCCAGAGCGCCGGCCGAGATGACCAGGTTGAGCGCGGCCACGACGAGAAGAAGCCAGGCGCCCCGGCGGCCCCACTTGAGGCAATCGAAACCGAATCGACGCTCGAGAGACTCCTGCTCCGCAGGGGTCAGCAGGGAGAGCAGCGGCTCGAGCATCTTGAAGGAGTCAGCGGTCTTCCAGCGCGGGCGTCCGGCGGCGGCACGTGTCGGCGCAGGAGCCTTGCGATGCCGCAGGCGCAGCCACACTTCGTAAGCGACCACTCCGGCGAGCGATCCCATCGGATTTCCCTGACCGACCGCGACGGCCAGGCGCACTCCGCTCTCGACGGCGAGATAGAGCGACAGGCCGGGATGGTCAGCCATCCAGACGAGGAGCGGAGGGTCTCCGCCCAGGAGGAGAAACTCCAAACGGAAGCGGGAGGCAAACAAGCTGTAGGCTCCGAGAACGAAGAGAGGTAGGGCGGACAGGATGGTCATAGCGCGCGCCGGGGCGCCGAACTCACCCTCCATTCGCTCCTGCACTGCCCCCGGGAGGTGACCGAAGAGCGGGGCCAAAAGCCAGGAAAGAGGCCGCAGCCGGACGGCGGTGCGTCGCCGGTCCTGTTCCCGTTCGCGGTTCTCCTCCGACGCCGCGTCGTAAGTCTCGACCACGCGAATCGCGTGGCGCGAGTCCCACGGCTCCAAGCGGTAGCGCACGGAGTGGTCGGCGGCGGCGAGGACTTCGACGACCTCGAAGAGCTCGGCGTCCCAGCGAACGGCGGTGCCGGGGTGCTCGGCGCGCGTCGTGGTCCCGGATGCGCGCGCGACCCAGCCCTTGGCAATCGGGCAGGAAAGAAGAAGCGACCCGGCGGGGCCCTCCTCGACGCGGTCCGACCCGAAGGCGGTGCGGGGCGTCTCGTCCTGCGGCATGCGGCTGTGTCACCAATGTCTCACAGGTGAGGCGTGAGGCGTGGCGCGGTGCATGCAATCGGCTCGAGCATGGCCGAGTCCGCGTCTCCCGCGGGTTTGCCGGCGGGGAAAGGCTTACGAACGTTGCGGCACGCCGCCGCTTCCTGCAAGGCCTGTCCATTGTGGAGGCGCGCCACCCAGACGGTCTTTGGAGAGGGTCCCATCCGCGCCCGGCTCTTCCTGATCGGAGAGCAGCCCGGGGACCGCGAGGATCTCGAGGGTCATCCCTTCGTCGGTCCGGCGGGAAGGCTCCTCGACGATTGCCTGGCCGAAGCGGGCATCGACCGGGACGAGGTCTACGTGACCAACGCGGTGAAACATTTCAAATGGGAACCGCGGGGGAAGAAGCGCATCCACCAGAAGCCCAACTCCGCGGAGATCGCCGCCTGCCGTCCGTGGCTCGAGGCCGAGATCGCCGCGGTCCAGCCCGCGCTCATCGTGTGTCTGGGAGCCACAGCCGCGAAGGCGGTCTTCGGACCCTCTTTCCGAGTGACCAGGGAGCGGGGCCGTATCCTGCCGTCCTCTCTCTCGCCTCGTTCTGCCGCGACCGTCCATCCTTCCTCGATTCTCCGGGCTCCCGACTCGGCAGCCCGAAGGCTCGAGACCCGGCGGTTCATCGCGGACCTTCGAAAGATTGCTCAGGCGCTCGACGGCGGGAGCGCAACGCCACGGAACGTGGCCGGCGGGGCTCCAACCCCTAGATAGACCGCTTTTTGGGCCCGGAAGCCTTATATCTGATGGGTTTAGACCGATCTTTTTCGAAAAGATTTCGGTTTGGAGGGCTCGCGGCGGGCCCTCCTGTTGTAATCTATCTGCCAGCAAACAAAGACCATTTCGGGGGAGGACATATGCAGCGGCGTCTTGGTGCCCTTTCTCTGGTCGTCCCCGGGCTCTTCGCAGTGGTCGTCGCGGCAGCGGGAAGTGAGGCTGCGATCCAGCAGCCGCCGGTTGAAGCGATCCCGCTTTTCGCCAACGCGGTGACCATTCCGATCGCGGCGCGCGTGCACGGAACGCGATTCTTCCAGACCGATACGCGTATCTACAACCCGTCCCTCGATCCGAAAGAGTTTGATTTGTACTACGTGGGCTCGCTCCAGACGGGCTCCACGGCGACCAAGACGACGCGCATCGTGCCGCCGGGGCAGGTTCTGGCTCTCGACGATTTTGTCCTGTCCGAGTTCGGTCAGTCCGACACACTCGGGCAGCTGACCATCCTGGCTGACGACACGAACTTCCTGGCCAGCAGCCACACCTTCACGCTGGGGGCGGGTGGCACGTTCGGGTTCGCCGCTCCCGGTTTCAAGAATTCCAGCGCCCTCATCCTGGGCTCCGGAACGGCCACCGCGAACGGCCTGGCCAAGACCACGACCATGCACACCAACGTCGGATTCACGGAGACGGCCGGATTCCCGGTCACCGTCAAAATCGACGTTCGCGACTCCAATGGAATTCTGATCGCGACGACGTCGCGCCAGACGGAACCCTATACGACCGCCGTCATCACCGACATCCTGCTCGACCGGGGAATCCCTTCCCAGACCAATGTCCGGACCGACTTCACCGTGGTGCCCAATCGGGATCACCGCCCCAACGGCCGCGCCCTGCCTTTCGCTACGACGGTGGACGATGTGACCGGGGACTCCGTGTTTCACGCGCCCCTGATGCCGCCGACGACTACCGACGACACGATCATCGCGGCGGCCTCGCACGTGGTCGGTCTCAACGGAAACTTCTTCCAGACCACGCTCGACGTGACGAACCTCGGTTCCGCCACAGCCGGCTTCACGGTCTCGCTGCTGCCGCTGGTCTTGCCTCCCGACTTCGACAGCTCGAAGCCGACCACGCTGGTTTACTTCGTCCTGCCGGGCCAGACCCTGGAGTTGCTCGACGTTCTCTCGACCGCTTTCGACCTCGATGCTCCGGTGGCGGCCGGCCTGCGAATCCACCCGCTGAGTGCAGCCACGCTGGCCGTCTCCAGCCGGACCTTGATCGCGCAGTCCGGCGGCACGTCCGGCTTCTCGATCGACGGCATTCTGGCCGGCACGGCGCTCACGATGGGAAATACCATGACCGCGATCGGCCTCGATCACACCTCCGCCGTGAGCGGGACACGCATCAACTTCGGCCTGACCGAGGTCGCCGGCGCCGACGTCTTCGTGCAGGTAACCGCGATGGACGGAAACACCGGAAGCCCGCTCGCCACCAAGACCTACTTCGTGCCGGCCTCGACCTCTCTTCAGGCCAACGCCGAAGACCTCCTGGGGACGGGGGTGGCCGCGAGCAACTTCTATCTCCAGTTCACGATCGTCTCGGGTGACGGCCACGTCGTGGCGTATGCCGGCGGGGTCGACAACGCGTCCGGCGACGTGAGCTACGTCCCGGCCCAGTAGGCCAGGCGAGTCGGGGGCGAGCCGAGCGGGCGCACCGCCCGGGTCTCACGGCCGGGGTCGGAGCCGGAACGTGGCAACAATATATATATTGTTAGCCCGGCGTGGCCGCTATGCGGCCGGCCCTTCCCGGTAGATCGCGGCTCCGACCAGGGTCACGACGATCGATTCCACGAGCGTCCACACCGCGGTCGTGACGAGCAGGCTCGAGGGCATCAGGCCGAGGTTTCCCATACCGACCGATGAGAGGAGCCCCGACAGCATCCAGGCCACGAGACCGGCCTTGACCGCCGTCGACGGGCCGGCGCCGAAGCGGGGCCGGATGGCGGCGTAGAGCCAGACGCAAAGAAGCCCGTAGGCGAATCCCCAGCAGATCCAGACGATGATCGAAGACGAGGTCATCACCGACGGCTTGCCCAGGGACTTCATCACGGCCTCCCAGGGGCTCTTCAGGACGACCGTATTGAGGACGGTTTCCGAGATGTTGACCAGAATGCCCGCGACGATCCCGCCGAGCAGCCAGCGAGCGACGTTGATCCGGCCCATGGTTTCGCCTCCTCTCTTTCCGAGCGAGCGGTGAGATGGCGTGAGCCTAATCCGCGCCTCGGCCGCGGTCAAAGGATTTTGGGGCGTCTGACATAAGCTCTCGCCGTTTCACTTCCAGGGAGGGACATGCCATGAAGGGTCTCGTCGCAGCCGCCGTTCTCGGCTTCTCGGCGGGCGCCGCGGCAGGGCAAGCCGCGTACTCCGGACTCGGCGCGGGCAGCCTTGCGCCCGAACTGGTCGCTCGCTACGCTCCTCCGGCTCTCGATCCTGCCGTCTCGCGGCGCATCCAGTCGATGCTGGATGTCCGGTCGCCGGGCCTGGGGACGGTCTCGCCCGACGGCAAGCATCTGTTCTTCACCTGGGGCATCACAGGCTCGACGCAGGTCTGGCGGCTCGACGGCGCCCGATCCTTTCCGGTTCAGATGACCGGCGGGGAAGACCGCACGGTCATCAGCGATGTGACGCCGGACGGCAAGTGGCTTCTTCTCTCGCGCGACATCGGCGGGGAGGAGAATCCCGGCCTGTACGCGCAGGCGGTCGGAGGGGGGCCGCTCCGGACCATCCAGAAGGTCGAAAAGGTCCAGACCTTTCTCGAATTCGTCACCGACGATTCCCGCGCGGTCTATTTCCGCGCCAACGATCGGAAACCGGACAGCTATGCGATCTACCGCTACGACCTCGCATCGGGCGAGCGCACTCTCGTCCTCGATGAGCCGGGCCTCTGGCAGGTCGCCGACCACCGGGGGAGCGGCGAGGATCTGCGGCTGCTGCTGGCCAAGGCCACCGGGTCGCTGTGGGCGGAGTACTACGAGTTCCGGCCCGCCGAAAAAAAGCTGACCCCGCTGCTCGGGGTGGGCGAAAAGATCGAGTACGTCGCGGCCTACGCGGCGCAGCCGGGCGAGCTTCTCGTCCAGACCAACCGTTTCGGGGACTTCCGGCGCATGTACCGCTGGAAGATCGGATCGGGACAGAGCGAGAAAGACTTCACGCCCGTCTCGCCCGCGCTCCCCATGGACGTCTCCGGCTTCTCGATCGACGACGCGCGCAAGCACCTCTACCTGACGCTGAACGACGGCGGCTACACGCGCATGCGGGTGATGAACGCCTCGATCTACGCTCCCGAGGAGCTGCCTCTTCCCAAAGAAGCCGACCACGTCTACTTCGGCGCGCCTTCGCGCGACGGCCGCTTCGTCACCGTCGGCGTCGAGACCAGCCGGAGCCCGCGCGTGAGCTACGTGTGGGACTGGGCGGCGAAGGTGATGACGCAGTGGGTCATTCCCAACGCCCCGGAAGTCGACACTGCGGGCTTCGTCCCGGCCAGGCTCATGACGTACCCGGCGCGCGACGGCACGCCGGTCCCGATGTTCGTGCGTTTTCCGAAGGGATGCGCGCCGGAGGAGCGCCCGGAGGCCGATCCCTGCCCGGTGGTCGTGGAGTTCCACGGCGGACCGGAGGGGCAGGCCCAGCCCGGTTTCAGCCCGTACGCGCAGATCTTCGTCGATGGCGGATTCGTCTACGTGGAGCCGAACGTCCGGGGGAGCGACGGCTACGGAAAGAAGTGGCTGGATGCGGACAACGGCGCCAGGCGCCTGGACGTCATCAGCGACATCGACGACTGCGGCAAGTGGATCCGACAGCATTGGGCCAGAAACGGCAGGGCGCCCGCCGTGGGCATCACCGGCGGCAGCTACGGCGGCTACTCGACGCTCGTGGGCATGACCATGTTCGCCGGAACCTACGACGCCGGCGCCTCGGTCGTCGGCATCAGCAATCTGGTGACCTTCCTGCAGAACACGTCGCCGTACCGGCGTCTCCTTCGCATTTCCGAGTACGGCGATCCGGAAAGAGACGCGGAGGCCCTGAAGAAACTCTCGCCCATCACCTACATCGACCGGGTGAAGTCCCCGCTGCTCCTGATCCAGGGATTGAATGACCCTCGTGTTCCGGCCGGAGAGGCGGTGCAGATCCAGCAGGCGCTGGAAAAGAAGGGGATTGCGTCCCGTCTGATCCTGATCCCCGACGAGGGGCACGGCTCCTCCAAGCGCGGCAACCAGGTCATCGAGATCGGCAACGTCTTGAAGTTCTTCGAGGTGCATCTCAAGAGCGGCAAGAGCGGGTAGCGGGTAGGGATCGGTCGGACAGCCCCCTTCCCG
>DATFTF010000252.1:0-2130 GCA_035262245.1 Thermoanaerobaculia bacterium | reverse complement strand
TACTTCGGGTCCGCCGGGAGCGGGTTTCTCTGGAGGAAGTCCCACGCCCTCTCGTTGATCTCCCGGGACCTGGCGGAGTAGTTGTGGTCGTGTCCCGGGATCTCCATGTACTCCACCGGGAAGCCGCGGGACTTCAACGCGTCGCGCGTCGCGACGACCTCGGGCATCGTGAAGAACTGGTCGCGCGTGCCGATGACCATGAGATACGGGATCTTGCGGGTCGCGTAGTCGAAGAGGCTGAAGTACGCCGGCTGGAGCGATCCGGCGTTGACGACCGCGGCGGCGAAGTACTCGGATTCCAGGGCGGCCATCTGGAGAACGAAGACGGCGCCGGCCGAATGCCCGAAGAGGTAGACGCGCCGGCGGTCAATCGGAGCCTTCGAGGCGACCTCTTCGACGACGTCGTGGAGAAAGAGAGGGCCGTCGGCGGGCGACGCCCAGTGGACCGGGTCGGCGGAGTCCGGCCCGATCAGGACGATCTTTTCCTTCTCGGCCAGGTCCTTCCATCTCGAGAGGAGCGACTCGCCGTTGCGGGTCGAGCCGTGCAGGGTCACGATCGCGGGGAGCTTCTTGTCCGGCGAAGCTCCGTGCGGAACGAAGAGGTAATAGACACGGTCCTTCCCCTTCCAGGCGATCTTCTCCTTCGTGATCTTTCCGGTCTCGCCGGGCGAGGCGGTGAGAAGCAGACCGGCAGCGATTGCCGCGACGAATCGGCTCATGAACGCAGTTTAACGGGCGCCCGGCAGGAAGGCCTGCACCGCGGAGAGGTTGGCTGCGAGGTCGTCGATCCCGTCCGTTGCGCTGTAGGCGTCCCGGAAGGAGATCACCGACGTCGCGCAGGACTCGAGCAGCGCGCGGCGCCTCTGCGGGTCTTTTTCGCTCCATGCCTGGAAAAACGCTTCGATGTTTCGCGTGGCGGCGGCCCCGCCGTCCTCGGCAACCGCCTTCGAAAGCAGGGCCAGCTGGAAGCGCCAGCCCTGGATGTAATGATCCCGGATCTTCGCGCTCGAGAAGGAGTGCCGCAGGTTGAGGATCGTCCCGTCATCCGTTTCCTCCAGCAGGACGGTCACGAGCGAATCGACTCCGCCGCTGACGTAGGTGAAAACGATCCGGCGCGGCGGCTCGATCTCGACGATCCGCCCCCTCGCCGTGACCGCGTTGGGAAAGCGGATGAAGACCTCTCCGTTCTCCCGGGCATCGATCCGGGATCCCTCGCCCCACCACCGGGCAAACCGCTCGGAGTCGCGGAAGTATCCGAAAACGGTTTCCGGCAAAGCGCGGATCACGATTTGCCGTTCGAGGATCTCGGGCAGTTCGGCGCTCATGGCGTTCTCCTTGCAGAAGACGATCCGTCAGTTCCAGTGCTTGAAGTCCGGCGTCCAGTACTCGGCGATCGTATGTCGCAGGCCGCGGCAGAGGTAGATCGCGCGATTCTCTTCCGCCATGCCCCAGGGGTGGAAGTGCTCGCCGGCCTTTTCGACCGAGAGGCAGTGATCCTCGACACCGCGCCGGCTCCACTGGAGCCAGATCAGGTTCTCGGGCTCGGGCTTCGGCGGTCCCCAGAAATAATGATTCTGGTGCGCGCAGATCGCGGGAGGAAGGCCGTAGGCCGGGCCGAAGAGGTTGATCGCGCCGGCCTCGCCGTAGTTGCTTGCGAAGATCCCGGTCCGCGCCCGCTCCTCCGCGGGAAGCGAGTGATAGATGCGGGCGACGTCCCGGACGAGCTCTCTCCAGCCGAACTGGTCTCCCAGGCGCTGATCGAGCGGTCCCTCGTGGCGGACCTCGGTCTTGGGAGGCGCGGCGCCGATCCGCCGCTGGTAGGCGAGG
This sequence comes from Thermoanaerobaculia bacterium, assembly GCA_035262245.1. GTDB lineage: Bacteria > Acidobacteriota > Thermoanaerobaculia > UBA5066 > Gp7-AA6 > DATFTF01. Next base: position 303 of record DATFTF010000252.1, on the reverse strand, counting down.
AGTCCCTCGGGCGGGAGAAACGGGAGGATTGCCGGCGCCGCGACGGCGCCCGCCGCGAAGACGTAGGCCGCAAGAGCCGCCTTCGGCCACCCGCGGCCGCGGCTCCACTCGCGGCGCTCGAATGACGAATCGATCGCGATCGCACCGGCCGCGAAAAGCATCGGATAGATCGGCGCCAGGTAATAGTTTTTCGCCTTGAGAAGGATCATCAGCGCCAGCAGAACAAGGTACGTCCAGCCGAGGATCCGCAGTCTCGACAGCCGCCCGGCGAGAAGCGACACGAGGCCGGACACCCAGATCGGA
>DATFTF010000251.1:0-7130 GCA_035262245.1 Thermoanaerobaculia bacterium | reverse complement strand
CGTGGAAGCGGCCTTCCTCGCATGAAGCTTGTTCGCATCCTGATCGCAGCCTGGCTCGCTCCCGCGGGCTTGGGGGCTCCCGTGGTCCGTCCCTCGCCGTTTCGTCCGCCTCGCATCATCCCGATGAGCGCCGACCACGAGCCCAGCGCTCTCGCCGCTGCGGACGTTGACGGTGACGGCATGCTCGACCTCCTCGTCGCCAGCGACGGAGCCGAGGACGTCACGGTCTTTCGCGGCGACGGCCGCGGAGGGTTCACCCGGGAGCAGTCCTTTCCCGTTGGGCCGTCCCCCACGGATATCGCCGTCGCGGATCTCGACGGCGACGGCAAGCTCGATCTGGCCATCGCCAACCACGGCACGCCGCGGGTGACGGTTCTGCTGGGCGACGGCCGCGGCGTATTCCGCCCCGCTCCCGGGTCTCCGATGGTCGTCCACAGCAATCCTCATCCGCACACCATCGGCGTGTGCGACATCGACGGCGACCGCATTCCCGATCTGGTGATCGACAGCTGGCGGGAGAACCGCTTCACCATTCTCCGGGGCCTGGGCCGGGGACGGTTCGCCGTCCCCGGCGTGACGGTCGAGGCCGGACGGAAGCCCTATCGGAATCTCCTGCTCCGCGACGTGACCGGCGACGGAATCTGCGACATCGTGGCGCCCAATATGGTCGAGCGCGCGGTGACCGTGCTCTCCGGCGACGGCCACGGCCATTTCACCGGCGCGGCCGATCCACCCACGCCGGCCGGCCCTTGCCCGTTTACGGTGGCCGCGGGCGACTTCAACCGCGATGGGAACGTGGATCTCGCTGTCGCCAACTATTCCGGCCACATCGCGGACTCTTCGGGAGACGGACTGACGTTCCTCATGGGAGACGGCCATGGACATTTTCGGCTGGGGCCGAAGATCCCGACCGGCCGGGCCTCCGGACGCATCGCCGTCGGGGACGTCAATGGAGACGGTTTCGACGACGCCATGACCGTCAACGCCGGCACGCTTGATCTCACGATCGCCTTCGGCGGTCCCGACGGCCTTTCGCCTTCCCGCGTGGCCACCGTCCCATATGGGGGTGGCGCCTCGTGGTGCGGAATTCTCGCGGACTTTGACGGGGACAGACGCGCCGACGCCGTCATCGCGAACCACGACGGCCACTCGATCTCCATCCTGCTGACGCGGTGATCGCGACCGGAGGATGCGATCGCATCAGGCGAGTCGGGAGGGGCCGGCATAGGCTTCCGGGCGCAGGCAGTAGGATGCTTCATGGCTTCGCCCACGGACTCTCACTCTCCTTCCGCATGACGGGCAGGAGCCTTCCGTGATCCGGGGCGAAGTCTTCAACAGCGTGACCCACATGGGAGGCTCCGTCTTCGCCGTGGGCGGCCTCGCGGCGTTGCTCTCCACATCGATCCACTCCGGCGATCCGCGCAAGATCGCGAGCTTCTCGATCTACGGAGGCGCGCTGGTGGCGCTCTATCTGTTCTCCACCCTGTACCACGCGCTGTCGGGCCCGGCCAAGCGGATCTTCCGGCGGCTCGATCACACCAGCATCTATGTCTTGATCGCCGGCACCTACACGCCATTCGCCACGGTCAGCTTGCGCACATCCGGAGGAGCCTGGCTCCTGGCAGTGGTCTGGTTCCTGGCCGCCGCGGGCATCCTCCAGGAATTTCTGCTGCCCCGTCGCCTGCGCGCCCTTTCCGTCTCGCTGTACCTCCTGATGGGCTGGATGGCCCTGGTCGCGGCCGTCCCGCTCTATCGATCGCTCGGCGCGGCTGGCATGGCCTGGCTCATCGCCGGGGGTCTTCTCTATACCGCCGGCGTCTTCTTCTACCTGACCGACGAGAAGTACGCCCACAGCCACGGCGTCTTCCATCTCTTCGTCCTGGGCGGAAGCGTCATACACTTCCTCGTCGTGCTCCTCTTCGTGGCATGAAGCGGAGAGTCTCGGCAGCCGGTCTGATTCTCCTCGTACAATTCACCGCCTGCCGCGAAAAAAATCTTTCGCGTCAGACCGATAACGCTGCGGCCGGCCACTTCCTCTCCTTCGCAAGGGATCAAGAGGGTCTCCTCGAGAGTGCGCTTCGCGAGTTCGACGTCGCCTCCGACCGAAACGATGTCGACGGTTGTCGCGAGGCCGCCCGCCGAGCGCTTGAGGCGGCCAGGTTGGCGCGCAATGCGCTGGAAAACCATCCCGTGCCCGAATGTCTCGTCCCGGCTCGGGGCGAGGAGCTGATCTTCTTGAACCATGTCATTCCAGGCTTTCAGGCATTCCTGTCGGGAGAGACAGGCGTCGGCGAGATCGCGAAGGTCCGCCAGATCCTTTCTCGCGGGCGCTCCCATCAGGCCAGCGCCCGGGCCTGGCTCAACGCGGCCGCGGAAAAAAAGTCCTAGCCTCCGTCAGCGCTACGGAGGCTCTCTGGAGTTGCGCCGGCCGCCTGGTCCATCTGGACCCTCGCCGAGCGCCGAAGATGCGTGGTCTAAGACCTGATCCCGAGTCCCTCTCCAACTCGGCCCGAGGTTTCATTTCCGGCGTGATCCCGATGGAGTGGATCACGCCGGATGCGTCGATAACGCAAGAGGGAGACTGATCCCGTCGGAAATCTCGGAGGGCGATCGTCCGAGAAGGACTGGCCTCCTCCGTCATTCCGTGGTGACTTTGCCGCTGGCTTTCTTGTAACGAGTGAACTCCGGGCTGAACTTGAGACTGAGCGTCGAGCCACCCCGGACCGGTGCGGTGTCCGCCGAGGTCACGGCACTCGGCGGCGCGTCGCGGACCACGCGCCTGCGCTTCTTGTCCGATGAACCCGACGAAGCCTTTTTCCTGGAATGACTCATGAGCTTTCTCCTTTTTTGCGAGGCTGGTGCTGCAGCTCTCATCAACTCAGCTCGCGGCCGCGAGTTTCTTCCTCAGACTGGCGATCGTCTTCTCCGAGCGCTGTCCGGGCGGAAGGCTCTCGGCGTAGGCGACGGCCTCCTCCAGAGTCTTGCGGGCGCCCGCGGGGTCTCCCTTTCCGGCGAAGATCTCGGCGCGCGCGGTCAGGATGGTGATCTTGCGCGGACCGTAGGCGAGCGCGAGCGCCCGATCGGAGGCGGCGAGGGCGTCGTCCCAGCGCTTCATCGAGCGGTAGGCCAGGGCCAGCCGCGCCGGCGGGTTGTAGTCGCCGGGGGCGTCCCGTTGAGAAGCCTCGAGCATCGGCAGGGCACGCTCCGGTTCGTTGAGCTCGATGTAAGCGGTCAGGCGGTGCGAGTCGTAGACCATCCTCGCGGCCGGATTGGGAGCCGCGGCGGCCTGCTTCTCTAGGTACGCGGCCCAGTCGGAGAGGGCTCTGCGCCGGCCCTCGGCGTCATGGGCCTCTTCGCGTTCGTCGGCCAGCGCCTCGTAAACGGAAGACACGTCGTCGGCCGCAGCCTCGGCCGGCGGCTGGGCCAGGACGTCGCGGGCGTCGCCCGCCAGAGCAGAGATGAGATCCGCGCGCGACGGATCCGCGGCGTCGATTCGCGTCGCGCAGGTCAGACCGAGCGCCGCGACGTTGGCGGCTGAGGAAGTCCGGGCGAGTTTCGGAAACGCAGCGCGGGCGGTCTCAGCGCAGGGCCTGAACTCCTTGAGCACATCCAGGGCGAAGAGAAGCGACTCGGTCGCCCGCGCGTATCGAGGCCAGCCCTCCGTCGCCTGGGCGAGAGCAAGGCGATATTCCCGGACCGCCTCGGCGTTCTTCCCCTCGCCATACAGCCGGTCTGCTCGCGCCAGGATCTCGTCGACTCCGCCCTCCCGGCCCTTCGCCGCGGAGCGGCCGTCGTCGAGGATCTTGTCGACCTGCGAGACGGTGGCGCCGCCGACCCAGCGCAGAATGACCTTCTCCGACTGCGGATCGATCACGAAGAAGGATGGCCAGGCCTCGACCGGAAACTTCGCCAGGACCGGCGCGTTCTCCCTTTTCTCGGTGTTGATGGAGAGCCAGACGAACTGTCCGGCGCGCCGCTCGAGCTTCTTGTCGGTGAAGACAAAAGCCCGCATCGAGCGGCACGTGTGTCACCAGGGCGCCCAGGCCTCCAGGAAGATCGGTACATGCCGCGCGCGCGCGTCCCTAACCGCCCGCGAGTAGTCGTCCTCGATGAAAGGAAGCGCGGCTCGCGCGGCCGGCGTGACACCCAGGTTCGCGGCCAGCAGCGTGAGCGCTCCGGAGAGCAAACCCATTTTCATGGCCGCATTCTAATGTCCCGCAAGAGGGACTGAGCGCACTTACGGAACCGGGGCTACCGCTACATGATCGGCGTGAGGGAGGGAACCGGCGTCGGAGTCGTGAGGATCGAGGTCGGCGACGGAATCGGCGAGAGGACAGGCGTCGGCGTGGGAAACGGCGCCGGCGTTCCTGTCGCGATGGGAGTCCCGCCGGTCGGAGCAGGTGTGGGGGAGGAGCTGCCAATGGGAGGCAGCGTGGGCGGTGGAGTCCCGGCGGTAGGCGTGGGAGGAATCGGAATGCCCGACGGAACCGGAGTCGGGCTTCCCGGACCCGAAACCGGTGTCGCCGTCGGCACGATCGGATTGGTCATGGTGTTGGAATTCTTGCAGGAGCCGACGGCGAGGGCGAGCACGAGCGGGAGTGCCGCCAGGAGCAAGCCGGTCCGCCGCAGAATCGTCACCTCACCGCCCCTTCCCTACTGGACGCCTCAGAACCTCGGGGGATTACATCCGGGACCCGCGAACGGCGGTTGCGATCGATCCAGTAACCCCAGGGCAAAACCACCAGCCATCCCAGAATCGCTCCGCTCACCGCCACCCCGCGAACACCGGGCGGTGGCGGGGCAAGCATTGCGCCTATCCACATTGCCGTCAACATGGCCACCAGCAGCCAGAGCGACCAGACACCCCGCCGGTTCACCGGGCGTGTCGCCCGAGCATAGAGGGCAATCCCCGCCGCGTAAAGGCACCCCTCGACGGCCAGTGTGGCGGGAATGGAGTTCCAGAGACCCAGGCCGACGTAGGGCCCGTGAAGGAAGACCGGCATCTCCGGGCGGTGCGCGGCGACGTCCAGGAACCAGTGGCTGAAGACGCCGAAGAACAAGATGACCGCCGCCGCCGTGTCACGCTTTCTCGCCCAATAGACGAGGGCGAAGAGCAGACCCCAGACCGTCAGCGCTATCAGGCTGTGGCTCCAGGGTATGTCGTAGAAATCGAGAGGGCTCGCCCGGGTGACCCCGGGCGCGATCCGCGCGTGCTCGATGCCCGCGAGAAGGAAGATCGGCCAGAGCAGATCCGCCCACTGCACCGACAGGAAGAACGTGCCGAGGGAAATGCGGGGGACCGCCCATTTGCCCGCCATTCCCAGCCCGAAGTGTCCGACGAACACGCCGCTCCTCTTACCGAACGGCCACCGCCAGCGTGTCATGATGCAAGGAGATCACCGCGCGCAGCGCGGGACCGATGTCGCTCGCCGAGGTAAAACCCGCGGCCCGAGCCGCCGCGTCCTGGTCGGCCGCCGGAATGTCGGCGCTCTCAGCGTAGTGCTTCAGATCCCGGTAGCATCCGACAGTGAATAGGTCCCACGCCGCGCCCGCCACGCGCAGGAACACCAGATTCTGCGGACGCCCGAGCCGTTTGGAGTATGTGTTCTCCATCTCCCGTTCGCGCTTCAAGTCGGCCAGCCGGCCCGGCAGAACCTCGAACATCTCCACGTGGAAGAAACCGGCCTTCTCGGCCGCCGCGCGCACCTGCGCCAGCGGCGGCCCGAGGACGAAGACATCTTCCTGCCGGGCGATGTCGTCCCCCAGGCGGGCCTGTGCCGCGGGCGATGCCAGCGAGGCCTTCTCGCGGCGGGCAATCCGCTCCGGCCGCTCGTAGTCCGCCCACGAGCCCATGGGAAAAAGCAGCAGCAGGTCCCACCGGTCCCCCTGGCTGTGGCGCATCCACAGAGGGAGCTCGTCGCCGGCCTGCGCCAGAGAAGGGAGGCTGGACTTGTAGAGATCGATCAGGTCGAGGAGCTTGCCCGGAGCGGCCTGCACGAGCGTGGCCCGGTACAGAAACGATTCGTCAGCCGCCGCGACGCCGGTGAAGAGGGCCGCGCAGAGGAGGATCGCCCCCGGGCGCGCCGAACGCATCACGAGCGCACGAGCCACATCCGCCGGATCTTTCCGGCGCGGACTTCCGAAATCGTAGTGACGGAAGAGATGCCGCCCGCGGCGAGACCGGCCACGTCCTGCTGCTCGATGACGACGTCCCCCTGGACAATCCGCCGCACGAGGGTCGCCCGCGCCGACGGCGCCTCCGAGAATTCCCTCGCGTACCGGACGCGGATCTCGCCGATCCCTCTTGCCCGCACGCGGTCGGGAAAATCGTAGACGACGGCGTCCGGAGCGAAGAACCCCAGAAACCCGTCCAGATCGTGGCGGTTGAAGGCCGCGAGCTGTCCCTCGACGGTCTCTTCGGGCCTCGCGGCGGCCGCTGCGGGCGCCGGCGGCGGCGCCACGGTTGCCCGGGTGGGTTCCGGCGTGGGAGCCGAAGGCGGCTCGGGCGGGGCGGTTGGCTGCGGCGCAAGCGTGGGAGCGGGCGGCGGCACCGCGGTCGGCGTGGGCGTCGGCGGCGTCGGAGTCGGGGTTTCCGTCGGCTTGGAGAGATCGATCACAATCGGCTGCACCGTGCCGCCCGAGCAGGAGCAAAGAACGAGTGTGCAGATCAGAATCCCGGCGAGGCATTTCATGCGATCGTCTCCTCGAAGCGGCCGCGCCCGGGGCGCGCCTCATTTCCCCGAGATGCTCGCGGCGTGTACCTGCTCTTCCGTCAGTCCATAAAGGGGCGGCGTCGGAATCCCGAGCATTCCCAGGTACGCGTAGATCTGACCGCGGTGATGGACTTCGTGCTCCACCATCGCCCGAAGCCACTTCCAGGTTGCCATCGATGCTCCGCCGGGTGTTGCGCACTTCCCGTTCAAGTCCTCCGGCGTAAGGCGGCGAAAAATCGCCATGGACTCGGCGTGAAGGCGCTCGAAGTAGGCGCGTACCGCTTCGTTGCCGTCGGCAAGCTCGCGTCCGTGTCCCGGATAGCGGCTCGGCTTGCCCTGGACGTTCTCGGCGTACATGTAGCGCTCGATGCCCGCCAGATGCCGAACGAGATCGCCGAGCGTGTATTTCCCTTCACG
>DATFTF010000250.1:0-4255 GCA_035262245.1 Thermoanaerobaculia bacterium | reverse complement strand
TCCAGTCGCGGGTGGCGGGAGATTGAGTGCTCATGTCGAGAACCTCCGATACTGCAGAGCCAGCGATGCTATCAGAACCGATCGGGTGAGAAGGAATCTGGTGATCTTGTGATCGGGTCATCGGGTGATGTTTCCCAACAGGTCTCTTCCAGACGGCATCACCCGATCACCCGATGGTTAGATCACCCGATTCCCTCGTGGGGTCCACCCATCCCGACGATCCGTCCGGATGGTGCTCTTTCTTCCAGATCGGCACGGTCGTCTTGATGCGGTCGATCGAGGCGCGGCAGGCGGCGAACGCTTCGGCGCGGTGCGGGGCGACCGCCGCGACGGCCACCGAGACCTCGCCGACGGCCAGCCGCCCGACCCGGTGGGCCATGACCAGCCGCGCGGAAGGCCACTCGGCCGCGATCTGTCCGGCGATCCTCTCCATCTCCTTTTCCGCCATTGAGCCGTAGGCCTCGTAGTCAATCGAAATCGTTTCGCGGCCGGCGTTCTCGTTGCGGACGACTCCGAGAAAGAGACAGAGAGCGCCGTCGCACGGGCGCGCTTCGTGGAGCATCTTCGCCACATCTATGGGTTGGGTGGTCAGGTACATCGGGACTTCAGATTTGCGATTTGCGATTGGCGATTTGTGATTTCGGCTGATTTTCAACTGCAATCACAAATCACAGATCACAAATCTCAAATTCTTCCCGCTCATCCTCCCGCAACGGGCGGAAGAAACGCCACCTCATCGCCGTCCCGCAGCGGCTCGTCGGCGCCCACGTATTCCTCGTTCACGGCCGCCGGCGGCATGGAGGGGAAGGCGGCAAAGCGCGGGACTTCTCGCGAGAGGGCGGCCCAGAGATCACCGACCCGGGATCCCGGCGGCAGTTCCCGGTTCTCGTCGGGCTTTCCCGCGATGTCTCGAAACGACGCGAAATAAAGGAGATGGACCCGCATCGAGAGAGTCTAGCGCGGGAGCGCGGGTCCGCCGATGTTCGCGTCTGTTGACATCTGACCGACCGGTCAGTTAGTCTGCCGGCATGTCGAAGGTCCCGGCTGCGCACGAGACGGAGCGGCGTCTGGCGCTGCTCAAGGCCGCCTTCCGCGAGGTGGGGGAGAAGGGGTTCTCCGACGTCACTCTCGAGGACATCGCGGACCGGGCCGGTGTTTCCAAGGGCGTGACCCTCTATTACTTCGACTCCAAAGAGGACCTCTTCCGCAGCCTCTTCGCCTGGCTCATCGATTCGATCCAGGACCGGATGCGTCAGGCGGTGGCCGAGGAGGACCAGCCCGTCGAGAAGATCCGGGCGCTCGTCGCCCTGATTTTTCCTTCGCCCTCCCGGAACCGGGCCTTTTTTCGCGCCTACGTCGACTTCTGCGGCCTGGCGGCTCGGCGGGAGGCGTTCCGCCAGGTCGGCGAGCGCTTTTACGCCAATTGCCGCGAGATCGACCGCGGGATCGTGGAGGACGGCATGCGGCGCGGCGTCTTCACCGTTCGCGATCCGGCCGAGGCGGCCTCGACGCTGCGCGCCATCTTCGACGGCCTGATGCTCCAGTGGCTCATGGAGAGGGATCAGGAGGCGACCTTCCAGGTCTATCGGGAGCGCTGCGAGCGGGAGCTTCTGAACTATCTCCTCGTCAAGAAGGGGCCGCTCCACGGGGCAGGAACGGCCGGCCCGCGAGGAGCTCGAGAACGGGAGAAATGACCATGAGAAACGAGACTCCGGTGGTCCGGTGCGAAAACGAAGGGTGCGGCCGCGAAGCGGCGGCGGGGGAGAGCCTCTGCGAGGCGTGCCGCCTGGAATGGTCGCTCTTCCGGCGGGACACTCGCCGGACGTCCCCGCCCGCTGCGCGGCCAGCTCCCCGGAGTTCTCTCCGGACTCTGTGGCTTTGAGCGATGGCGACGTCGGCTCCGTTCGGATCCGCTAGCCCGGGTTATTCGCGGACACCCGGCTGAAACAGGGCCAGGAACTTGCGGCGAGAGAGGCAATCCGAGCATCGCCCCTGGCGAGCCCAGGCACATCTTGTCCGCGACGGAGATCGGAGCGGCAGCCGGAGTCGCTCGTAAATAATGCGGGCTACAATAGCCCGGTGGCTCGCAGCCACCCCTTCCTGAAGACGGTCCTTTTCGCCTCGCCTGGAGGCTTGCGCGCCGGTGTGGTCTCTGTCGGCGATTGGACCCCTAACAATAAAGATATTGTATTCCGAAGTGCAACGGAGCCCGTCACGACCGGGCACTGACGGCGCCGCATCCGGAGAAGAGGGAGGTTCATCTTGAGCCAGACACAACCGCACGCTTCGGGCCGGCGTCTCGTTGGTAAGGTCGCGTTCGTCACCGGGGCTTCGCGCGGGATCGGCGAGGCGATCGCTCGCCGCTTCTCCGCGGAAGGGGCGCGGGTGGCGCTCGCGGCGCGCGACGAGGCGGCCTGCGCGCGCATCGTCGGAGAGATCGAATCGCAGGCCGGAGAGGCGCTGGCCATCGGCTGCGACGTGACGCTCTCCATCTCCGTTTCCAACGCCATAGCCGCGGCGGTCTCGCGGTGGGGCCGCATCGACATCCTCGTCAACAACGCGGGGCTCGGCGGCCCGACGCCTCTCGAGGATCCTGACGACGCGCGCTGGAACGCCATCGTGGCGACCAACCTGACCGCCGTCTTCCGGATGACGCGCGAGGCGGCGTCCTTCCTGCCTCGGGGCGCGCGCGTGCTGAACATCTCCTCGGTGCTGGGCCGCTTCGGCGTCCCCGGGCTGTCCGCTTACTGCGCGACCAAGCACGCCGTCATCGGCCTGACTCGCGCCCTGGCCCTGGAGCTGGCGCCGCGGGAGATCACCGTCAACGCGATTTGCCCCGGCTGGGTCGAAACGGAGATGGCCCGCGAGGGCTTCCGTCGCATCGGAAAGCAGACGGGAAAGAGCGAGGCCGAGGGCCGCCAGACGGCAGCGAAGATGGCGCCGCTCGGCCGTGTTCTCGATCCCTCCGAGATCGCCGCCCTGGCCGCCTATCTCGCCTCGGACGAGGCCCGCAACGTCACCGGCCAGGCCCTCGTCGCCGACGGCGGGCAGGTGATGCCTTAAACGAAGTCTAAAGTCTAAGGTTCAAAGTCTAAGGAAGCTCCCGAAACCTTAGACCTTAGACCTTTAGACCTTAGACTCGCCGCATGGTTAGGGCCGTCTTCTTCGACGCGGGCGCGACGCTCTTGCACCCGCAGCCTCCGGTCGAGGAAATCTATGCCCGGGAGTTCGCGCAGGACGGCGCGCGCTTTTCCCAGGAGGACTTCGCGCGGGCGCTCACACGGGCCTGGGAGGAGGTCCAGGCCGAAGCGGCGGCGGATCGGTATGGCGGCGTCAACGGCGAGCAGAAGTTCTGGTTGCGCTTCTTGAATCGCGTGCGGCGCGTCCTCGACGGCGGCGCCGTCTCGCCGGAGGCTTTCGCGCGTCTGGCGACGCACTTTCGCGATCCGCGATCCTGGGAGATCTACGAGGACGTCCTCCCTGCGCTGGACGCCCTGGGCGACCGTGGGCTGCCTCTCGCGATCGTCTCCAACTGGGACTCCCACCTTCCCACACTGCTCGAAGCTCTCGGCCTGCACGCGCGGTTTCGCACGATCTCGGTCTCCGCCATCGAGGAAGTGGGAAAACCGGACCCGGAGATCTTCTGGCGCACCTGCCGGCGGATGGAGGTCGAGCCGACTCAAGTGCTCCACGTCGGCGACTCGCTCGCCGAGGATTACCAGGCGGCTAGAGCCGCGGGTCTCTCGGCCGTTCTTCTCGATCGGACCGACCGCCATCCTTCGATGCCCGACCGCATTGCCTCGCTGGCGGAGCTGGCGTCCCGCTTGTAAAACCGAGCCTTTCCGCCTCTCCCGGCGGAAGAAGGGCCGGTGTGACGGGACCTCGGCTGTTAAACTCCCGGCACCTTGTCTCTGTTCAAACAACTGTTTCAGACCAAGTCGCTCGACGAGCTTCTGGCCGAGACCCACGAGCCCGGGCACGAGTTGAAGCGCGCGCTCGGGCCCTGGAACATCGTCGCCCTCGGCGTGGGAGCGATCATCGGAGCGGGCATCTTCGCCACCATCGGCACAGCCGCGGCGGGGGACGCCGCCCGGCCGGGCGCCGGACCGGCTCTGATGCTCTCTTTCGTGATGACTGCCGTCGTCTGCGCCTTCACCGCGCTTTGCTACGCCGAGTTCGCATCCATGGTTCCGGTCGCCGGCTCGGCCTACACCTACTCCTACGCAACGCTGGGGGAGCTGATCGCCTGGATCAT
>DATFTF010000249.1:0-4224 GCA_035262245.1 Thermoanaerobaculia bacterium | reverse complement strand
ATCCGCTTTCGAGACGAGGCTGAAAATCTGCTTCGGGCGAGAACCGAAAGCGGGGGGTTGAAGGCAGAAAACTACTCCGCCTTCGCCGCCCGAACGGCCTTGGCGACCTCCGGGACGATCGAGAAGAGATCGCCGACGATGCCGTAGGTCGCGACCTTGAAGATCGGCGCCTCGGGGTCCTTGTTGATCGCGACGATGACCTTGGAGGTGCCCATGCCCGCCAGATGCTGGATCGCTCCGGAGATGCCGCAGGCCACGTAAAGCGACGGCGACACGACCTTGCCGGTCTGGCCGACCTGGTGCTGGTGGTCGATCCAGCCCGCATCCACCACCGCGCGCGAGGCGCCCAGTGCCGCGCCCAGCGCCTGCTGCAGGTCCCGGACGACCGGCCAGTTCTCCGGTCCCTTGATACCGCGGCCGCCGGAGACGATGATGTCGGCCTCGGCCACGTCGAGCTCCTTGGTCTCCGACGTCTCGACCTTGAGCACGCGGGCCCGCGGCGCGACGTCGCCGAGCGCGAGCGCCTCGACCCGCGGCGCCGGCGCGTCCCGCGCCTCGGCGGCGAAGACGTTGGGCCGCGTCGTAGCGATTTGCAGCTTCGCCGATCCGCAGTCGACCTCCGCCCGGGCCTTGCCGGAATAGACCGGGCGCGATCCGATCAGCCGATCTCCCTCCAGACGCAGATCCATGACGTCGGCCAGAACCGAAACGTCGCGGCGGGCGGCGAATCGCGGCGCGACATCCTTGCCCATCGCCGTTGCGGCGATGAGAACGGCGTCCGGATTCTCCTTCCCCGTGGCGGCGTCGAGGGCTCCGACGTAGCCTTTGTTGCTGTAGAGGGCCAGGTCGGCCTGATCGGCGACGTAAACGACGCCGGCGCCGTACTTTCCGAGGTCCGCGGTCAGAGCGGTAACGCCCTGCCCCGGCAGGACGGCGGCCACGGGGCCGCCGGAGAGACGGCGGGCCAGAGAGAGGGCCTCCAGGGAAGCCTTGCGGATCTTCCCTTCGCGCTGCTCGATGAAGACGAGGAACTTCATAGCTGACGGCTGATAGCTACAGGACCTTCGCCTCTTCCCTCAACAACCGCACCAGCTCCTTCCCGGCAGCCGCCGGATCGTCGGCCGGGATCATCTTGCAGGCGGCCCGCGGCGGCGGCAGCTCGAGCTTTCTTATCCGGACTTTCGCGCCGGCCGGGGCTGCCTCGGGCACCTCGAGCTCCGAGAGCTTCTCTTCGGCGATCGGCTTCTTCTTGGCTCCCATGATCCCCTTGAGCGAAGCGTAGCGGGGCTCGTTCAAGCCCTTCTGCGCCGTCAGGGCGGCGGGGAGCCGGCATTCGACGACCTCGTGGGCCCCCTCGATCTCGCGGTGCACGGTGACTTTCCCGTCATTGAGCTCGAGCTTGATGATGCTGCCGACGTGCGGGATCCCGGCGAGCTCGGCGACCATCGGGCCGACCAGGCTCTCGTCGGCGCCCACGCCCTTCTGCCCGAACCAGACGAAATCGTAGGAGCCGGCCTTTACCAGGGCGGCAATGGCCTTGGCGATGGCCAGGGCGTCCAGGTAGCGCGAATCTCCGGAATCGATCCAGATGGCCTCGTCGGCGCCGCGCGCCAGGCACTCCCGCAAACCGGTCTTGGCCCGCTCGGGGCCGACGGAGGCGACGGTGACAGTTCCCGCGCCTTTGCCTTCCTTGATCTTCAGCGCCTCTTCCAGGGCGTACTCGTCGTAGGGCGAGACGATCCACTTGACGTCGGCCTCGTCGATGGACTTGCCATCCGCGGCGATCTTGATCTTGGTCTCGGTGTCGGGGACGTAGGCGACGGCGACCAGAGAATTCATGGAGAAGCCTCTACTCCACCCTCTTCAGAATCAGCGACCCATTGGTCCCGCCGAAGCCGAACGAGTTGTTCAGCGCATAGCGGATGGGAGCGCGGCGGGCCTCGTTGGGCACGAAGTCGAGATCGCACTCCGGATCGGGATTCTCGTAGTTGATGGTGGGCGGAATGGTCTGGTGGTGGACGGCCAGCGCGCAGATCGCCGTCTCCAGCCCTCCGGCCGCGCCGAGCAGGTGTCCGGTCATCGACTTTGTCGACGACACGGCGAGCTTCCCGGCGTGCGGGCCGAAGACCATCCGGATGGCCATGGCCTCGATGCGGTCTCCCGCGGGGGTGGAGGTGCCGTGCGCATTGATGTAGTCGACTTCCTCCGGCCGGAGGCGGGCGTCGTCCAGAGCATTCTGCATCACTCGCGCCGGGCCGTCCCCGTCCTCGGACGGCGCCGCGATGTGGTAGGCGTCGCCGGACATCCCGTAGCCGACGATCTCGGCGTAGATCCGGGCGCCGCGCTTCTTCGCCGCCTCCATCTCCTCCAGCACCACCAGCCCGGCTCCTTCGCTGATGACGAAGCCGTCGCGCTCGCGGTCCCAGGGGCGCGAGGCACGCTGCGGCTCGTCGTTGCGGGTCGACAGCGCCCGCATCACCGCGAACCCACCGACCGCCAGCGGCGTGATCACCGACTCGGTCCCCCCGGCGATTGCCGCGTCCGCGTCGCCATACTGCACCATGCGGAAGGCCTCACCGATGGCGTGCGCTCCGGTGGTGCAGGCGGTGACCGTGGCCAGGTTCGGCCCCTTCAGGCCGTACTTGATGGAGATGTTCCCCGCCGCTTCGTTGACGATGAGGGCGGTGATGAAAAAGGGAGAGATGACCTTCGGATTGCCGTCGTTCTTGACGAACTTGGCCATGGTGTCTTCGATCACCGGAAGGCCGCCGATGCCCGAGCCGACCACGACGGCGACGCGAGCGCGGTTGGAGTCGTCGATGGGGAGGCCCGAGTCCTCCATGGCGAAATGCGCGGCGGCCATCGCGTAATGAATGAAGAAGTCCATCTTCTTGATTTCCTTCTTCTCGATGTAGAAGGACGGGTCGAATCCCTTCACCTCGCCGGCGATCCGGCTGGAGAAGCGGGAAGCGTCGAAACGGGTGATCGGGCCGATGCCGCTCTTGCCGGCCAGCAGCGCATCCCAGTTCGCGGAATTGCCGATGGCCAGAGGCGATACGAGGCCCAACCCCGTCACGGCCACTCGGCGGGGTGAGGAGAGGCGAGGCATGATGAATCAGTTTTTCGAGGAGTTCTTCTCGATATATTCGACGGCGTCCTTGACTTTCTGGATCTTCTCGGCGGCTTCGTCGGGGATCTCGATATTGAACGCCTCCTCGAACGCCATCACGAGTTCGACGGTGTCCAGAGAATCCGCGCCGAGGTCGTCGACGAAAGAGGCTTCCGGAGTGACTTCGTTGGCGTCCACGCCGAGCTGCTCGACGATGATGCTCTTGACCTTCTCTTCCACGCTCATTCCGTTCCTCCAGTATGGTGCAAAGGACGCCGTATTCTTCCCTAAGCCGGATTGGGGAGCAAGTCGGGGTCTGGAGACGGGATACGGGATTCGGGACTGGGCTTGCTCAGGGGATCTGATCGGATCCCGAATTCCGAATCCCGAAGCCCGCCTCACATGTACAGCCCCCCCGAGACGTTCAGCACGTGTCCGGTCACGTAGGCGGCGTCTTCGCTGGCGAGGTAGGCCACGGCCGAGGCGACGTCGTCGGGAACGCCCAGCCGCGCCAGGGGGATCTCCTCGGTGAGCCGGGAGCGCGCGTCTTCGGTCATTTGATCGGTCATCGCGGTGACGATGAATCCGGGCGCGACGGCGTTGCAGGTCACGTTGCGCGACGCCAGCTCGCGCGCGATCGTCTTGGTCAACCCGACGAGCCCGGCCTTGGAGGCCGCGTAGTTGGCCTGTCCCGCGTTGCCCATCAGACCGACCACCGAGGTGACGTTGACGATGCGGCCGTAGCGCTTGCGGACCATCGACTTCACCACGGCCTGAGTCAGGAGAAAGACGCCGGTCAGATTGGTCGCCAGCACTCGGTCCCAGGCCTCCCGGCTCATGCGCAGGATCAAGTTGTCCTCGGTGACGCCGGCGTTGTTGACGAGCACGTCGATCTGTTGCTCCGCCAGGGCCGCGCGCACGGCTTCCTCGATCGATGCCGGATTGGCGAGATCCAGGACGAGCGCGCTCGCCTTTCCCCCGGATTCGGCTATGGCCGCGACCACGCGGGCGAGACCTTCGGCCGAGCGCGCGGCGGCCAGCACACGCGCGCCCTCGGAGGCCAGACGCCGGGCGATGGCCTCGCCGATCCCGCGAGAGGCGCCGGTGACTAGGGC
>DATFTF010000248.1:0-5465 GCA_035262245.1 Thermoanaerobaculia bacterium | reverse complement strand
ATGCCGGAAGCGTGGTCGCGTAACGCCGCCAGGTCCCGCGCCAGATCCCGGGTTGACCCGTAACGGTCGTCCGGATCCTTGGCCAGGCACCGCTCGATGACCCAAACGAGGTTGGTGGGCGTCCTGGGCGCGACCACCGCGACCGGCTCGGGCTCCTCCTGGATAATCGCCGAAAGTGTCTGCACCGGCGTCGAGCGGTCGAAGGCCCGCTTTCCCGTGGCCATCTCATAGAGGATCGAGCCCAGCGAAAATTGGTCGGAGCGGAAGTCCGCCGGATGGCCGCTCGCCTGTTCCGGCGACATGTAGCCCACCGTTCCCAGAACCGTCCCGGGTTCTGTCCCGCGCGTCACCGTCGCCAGATGAGATCCTTCCGCCGGCTCGAAGCCCGAAGGCACCAGCTTGGCTAGGCCGAAGTCGAGGATCTTGACGAAACCGTCTTTGGTCACCATCAGGTTCTCGGGCTTCAAGTCGCGATGGACGATCCCCGCCGCATGCGCCTTGGCCAGGCCGTCGGCGATCTGCGCTGCCAGCGACAGCAGACGGCGCAAAGCAATCGGGCCCGAGGTGAGCAGCTCTCGGAGTGTCCGCCCTTCCACCAGCTCCATGGCGATGTAGGCGAGCGAGTCCGAAGTGCCGATGTCGTAGACGGTGACGATGTTGGGGTGGGAGAGCGAAGACGCCGCGCGCGCCTCCTTCTCGAAGCGGTCCAGCCGGGCCTTGTCGGACGAGACGTCCGACGGCAACACCTTCAAGGCGACGTTGCGCGACAACCTCTCGTCGCGGGCGCGATAGACTTCTCCCATCCCGCCCGCGCCGAGCGGGCCGATCACCTCGTACGGGCCCACCCGTGTCCCCGCGGCGAGAGTCATGTGCGTTTGCGCTCTTCGACGGTGGAAGCCGTGGATCCGGTCCTCTTGAAGAGACGAAACGTCATGGCGGCCGGCCCGATCTTGATGGCGTCCCGATCCGCGAGCGCAACCGCGCGCGCGATCCGCCGGCCTCTTACGAAGGTGCCGTTCTTGCTGCCGAGGTCTTCGATCTTCGCTTCCTTGTCATCCACGGAGATCCGCGCGTGGCGGCGTGAGACGGACGCATCGTCGATCCAAACGACCGACTCCCGGTCGCGGCCGATCAGGTTCTCCCCGGGATCGAGGGAGATCTCCCGGGGTCCCCAGACCAGGCGGCAGACAAAAGGCGGCGCCGGTCGGCGTCCCGCCTTGTCCGGCGCGGCCGTGGCGTCGGCGGCAAACGCGTACCCGAATCGCGGGACCGTCCGGAGGACGCAGGAGGAGCGGGCATCGTCGCCCAAGGCCGCGCGCAGCTCGACGACGAGATTCGCCAGATTGGCCGGCGAAACGAAGATGCCCGGCCAGAGGTGCTCATGGATTTCCTTCCTCGAGACCGCGCGGGGCCGGTTTCGCAGGAGAAACTCCAGGAGAAGAAAGGCCTTCGGGGAGAGGGACACGACGCCTCCCCTTCGCAGCAACTGCCGGGTGTCCGAGTCGAACAGGCAGTCCCCAAAGGCGAGTCGCATCGGATGGTCGAGAGTCACTTTTTGGCAAATTTGCGATCGATGATCTTGGCGTATGTTATCGCCGAACCAGGTCGCTGCCTCTCACCGGTGACTGCGCTCGAGCTGGCGGCTTCCCTCAGCCTTGCAAAATCCCTAACAGCCCGATCGGAAAGCGAGCCGTGAGCCATATCACATTTGATATGATTGGACGCGGCTGTTGGTTCGAATCGCGCCATGACCGCACGCAGGCAGTACTCGCGGGCTCTCCCGGCCGTCCTCTTTCTACTCGCCGGGTGCGCGGCCCGCTCTCCTCGGGCTCCCGAGCCTGTGCCTCGCGCGAGCTTCTTCTATTCCGGCGCAAAGAAGACTCCGATCACGTACTCTCCGGACCTCTACATGGCTGTCGTCGAGCCTGCTCCCGAGATCTCGCGGGCGGAGATCCTCGCCGCCGTCGAGAACGCCGGCGGCTCTCAGGCGGTCCGCCGCGGGAGTACCGTCTCTTTCCGCGCGCCGACGCCTGCCGCGGCCGAGGCGGTCGGGCAGGCGCTCAACGATCTCGGGCTCGCGGTGCACAGCCTCCATCCCGCCATCCGGGACGGCTCCGGCGCCGTCTTCCCGACCGGTGAGGTCGTCGTGAAGCTCAAGCGAGAGCGGTCTCTCGAGGCTTTCCGCGACTACGCCCGGGAACAGGGCGCGCGGGAGGTCGGCTGCTACCGGTACGGCCTGCATTACCGCCTCGTCCTCCTTGCGCGCAAAGGAACCGACCCGATCGACCTGGCCAACCGGATTTTCGAGGCCGGCTGGTCCGAGCTGTCGCAGCCGGACTTTCGGGCCCAGGGAAGGTTCCTCTATCGGCCCAACGACGACCTCTTCCACGATGAGCAGGAGGAGGATCTGCGGCATTTCCAGATTCCCGAGGCCTGGAACGTGACCAAGGGCGATCAGAATGTCGCGGTGGCCGTCTTCGACAGCGGTTATCGCCTCACCCATCCCGATTTGGGCGACAACCTCGTCGCGCCCTACGACGCCTTGAACGACGACGACGATCCGGAGATGGAGTCGGACGAAGACTTTCACGGAACGCTCGTCCTCGGGCTCATCGGGGCGGACACGGACAACAATCGCGGCGTCGCCGGCGTCGGATTCCGCGACAAGGCGATCCCGGTCAAGATCGGGCGGGCGGTGGAGTGCTTTCTCGGCGGCGACGGCTGCGCCGAGTTCACCTGCTCGGCGATCACCCGGGCCGCGGACCACGTCTTGAACCTTTCCGGCGTGGACGTGGCCGCGGCGAACTTCAGCCTGATCATCTTCGGCGACTCCCTCCAGAGCTGCTTCCAGGATGCCCTGGCCGACATTCACGACTTCGCCCGAGACGGGAGGGGCGCCGTGATCGTGGCCGGCACGGGCAACGACGGATTGGAGACCTCCGGGGGGTTCCCGGTCAATTTCCCTTTCGTCCTCGGCGCGGGCGAGAGCGATTCCGATGGAGAGGGTCGGGAGGCCCGCTCCAACTTCGGCCAGTTCGTGGACGTCATGGCGCACGGCACAACGACGACCACCCGGCGGGGGCAGATCGGCTTGAACGATGTCGAGGAGGACTACTTCAGCTTCGAAGGGACTTCCGCGTCGACCGCCGTTGTGTCGGCCGTCGCGGGCCTCGTGGCCTCCGTCGACCGCTTCAAAACAGCCGATCAAATCGAGTCGATTCTGCTCCATTCCGCCGACCGCATGCGACCGGCGGATCTGTCGTACAGCCTCGTGGACGACCACGTAGTGGGCTTGAAAAACAACGAGGTCGGCTTCGGCCGTCTCAACGCGTTCAAGGCGGTTCGCATGGGATCTCGCCGGAGCATCCCGCGGACCGCGTACCCGCTGTTTTACGCCGCGGGCACCGACGGGTCGAGTCTTCTGCACGTCCTGGACAAGGACTGCGACCGCAATTGGCCCAATTCCGGGGAGCTCGAAGTCGCCTCCGTCGCTCTGACGCCGGAGCCGTTGGAGGGCGAGTCGCTGGCGGCTGAGCTTTTCCTTTCCCGGGGAACTCCGCTGCTCTATCGTGCGGGCTCGCAGGAGGAGATCGTGCAGGCGCTCGATCCCATCTCCGGATTCGGCCCGGTCCTTTATCGGCATGCGCTCGAGCCCGAGCGTCTGCCGACCGCCGTCCAGCCTTATCTGTTCGCCAACTTCGAGACGACGTTCATTCCGGACCCGTTCGTGACGATCTACTCCGCGGGAGACGGAACGCAGAGAACCTTCCGCATCGATCGAGATCCCGGAACCGGGTCTCTGGACCTGCGCCTCTTGGATGAAGAGCCGCTGACGCCGGGCGTCGCATACTCCTACGGCTTCTTTCACAGCGGCGCAGAGTCGCGTCTCGTCCGCTACTCCCCGCCCGACGGGCGCATGGATTTTCTGGCGATTGACCGAATCGGCCGCCCGAGCCAGAACGTCGGGAACATTACGTTCCCGGCGGACCGTCGGCTGGAGCTCTGGGCGGTCTACACCACGCCCACCGGGATCTTCCTCTACACGCAGGCGGACCCCTTCTCCTACGAGATCGCGGAGATCAAGCCGAACGGCGAAGTCCTACGCAGCGAGCAGCACAACAGCAGCTTCGCCGACACGCCGTTCGACCATCTCGCCTTTCAAGCGGTGTACGACGAAGACCGACCCTTCTTCTTTTTCTGGAAGAACAACGGCGTCGTCAAGGTCAAGCACTTGATCTCGGATCTGGAGCTGGCGCCCTTCGCGACGAACGTCAAGTCGTTCCGGACGGCCTCTTCTCCCGCCCAGTTCTGGGCCGCGGCCGCCCTGCTGGTTCCTTGAAGCCGAGGCCTCAGGTGCCGGCGAGGTCGAGCACCGCGCGAAGGACGCCGTCGACGACGCGAGCCATGCACCGGTAGTCCAGAGTCTCGGGGGTATCACCGGCCGTGTGGTAGCGGTCGTTTCGATAGAAGGCGGTGTCGGTGACCATGACCGCCGGGAAGCCCTCCCTCCAGTAGCTGGCGTGGTCGGAGAGATCGATGCCCGGTACCCATCTTGGGGCGTTGATGGAGCAGACGGGCAGCTCCGCCGCGCGGCGCATGGCGCGCTTGACGCGGCGAACAAGGCGCGCGCCGGAGACATTGCCCACGACGGCGATGAAGTTCCCGCGACCGGGATAGAAGAGGCGCAGAGGCGGGAAGGGGAACTGCTGGCTGCCGGGAGCGTCCTCGAAGCAGCCGATCATCTCGAGGCACAGCATGCCGGCCACGCTGCGTCCGTCCTTCGCGAGGGATCGCGCATGGACGGCGCTTCCCTGGAGGCCGGTTCCGAAGAAGGGCATCTCCTCCAGGGTGAAGGCGACCAGCTCGACGGTTCTCGACAGATGCTTTCCCTCAAGCAGCCGCGCGACCTCGATCAGCCCGGCCACGCCGCTCGCATTGTCGTCGGCGCCGGGCAGCTCGCCGGCCGTGTCGTAGTGGGCCCCGACAACGGCCACATCCCGAGTTTGCGGTCCAAATCGCGCGATCACATTGCGATAGGTCTGCCCGTTGGTGGTGAAGATCTGTTCGGAGACGGTGGCGCCCGAGCGTGAGAGCTCCTCACTGATCCACGCCGCCGCCCGCGCCAGGATCGTGGGATGGCCGAAGTCCCGAGGGAAGAACTCTCCGACGAGACGCCGGACCCCGGCTTCGAGCCGCCGCGGGTCGGCTTCCGTCTCCATGGCCGCAAGGCCGGCCGCGGGCCGGACCGGCTGCGTCATCCATGCGATCGCCCCGGCGGCCGCCAGAACCACTACGAGCCCGCAGGTGACGAGGGACATCTCTTCGGAGAAGACTAGGTGAAAACGGGCCACCAAGGAGGGACCTTCGCGACGACTCGGACGCTTTACAATATATAGATTGTATTCCGGCGGGACCCCGCGGGCGGCGCCCGCGAGTCACGATCCGGTGCGCTTTCCCGCCTCCCC
>DATFTF010000247.1:0-3459 GCA_035262245.1 Thermoanaerobaculia bacterium | reverse complement strand
CGAGGCCATGCTCCTGGTCCGCTCGTTCACGAAAGTCCGCGTGGCCAGCAAGACGCTCGACCGCGCGGAGTCCTTCGCCGAGCGCGCGTCCCGCCGCTACGATGTCGCGGTCGAGGCGGCGGCCACGGCTCGGGAGGCCGTCGCCGGCGCCGACGTCGTCTGCACGGTCACGTCCTCATCCACGCCGGTGGTCGAAGGATCCTGGCTCTCTCCGGGAACCCACATCAACGCGGTCGGATCGAGCGTCCCCACCGCGCGCGAGCTCGACACCGCGGCTGTCGTGCGCTCGCGGCTGTTCGTCGACAGGCGTGAGTCGACCGTCAACGAGGCGGGAGACTTCCTGGTCCCCAAGAGTGAAGGCGCCCTTTCCGACGCCCACATCCTGGGCGAGGTCGGCGAGGTCGCCATCGGCAGGATCCCCGGCCGCCGCGGCCGCGAGGAGATCACCCTCTTCAAATCGCTCGGGCTCGCGGTCGAGGACGTGGCCTGCGCCCATCACATCTACGAGAAGGCCCGGGCATCCGGCCAAGGACGCTTTCTCGATCTCGGCGGAGAACGCCACGCGGCCGATTGAGCCGGTTCCCCTTTCGGCGATCCGCGAGGCGTCGGAGCGGCTCCGGGGCACGATCCTGCGCACGCCGCTGGTGCGCGCCGACTTCGACGGCGGCGCGGCGGAAATCTGGCTGAAGCTCGAAAACCTCCAGCCGATCGGCTCCTTCAAGCTCCGCGGGTCGGGAAACGCCATGCTGCAGGCGCGCCCGGAGGATCTGGCGCGCGGCGTCTACACTGCCAGCGCCGGCAACATGGCCCAGGGCGTGGCCTGGAACGCGCGCCGGATGGGAATCCCCTGCACGGTGATCGTCCCGGACAACGCCCCGCAGACCAAGCTCGCGGCGGTCGAGCGCCTGGGGGCGCGGATCGTGAAGCTTCCTTTCGCGCGCTGGTGGCAGGTGCTGGAGGACCACGGTTACCCCGGCGTCGATGGATTCTTCGTCCATCCGGTCTCCGATCCGGCCGTCATCGCCGGCAACGGGACAATCGGTCTGGAGATCCTCGAGGATCTCCCCGACGTCGACGCCGTGGTGGTCCCCTACGGCGGCGGCGGTCTGTCCTGCGGAATCGCCTCCGCCCTGCGCGCGGTCAACCCGCAGATCCGCGTGTGGGCCGCGGAGGTGGAAACCGCGGCGCCGCTCTCCGCGTCGCTCGCCGCCGGCAAGCCCGTCACGATCTCGCATACGCCAAGCTTCGTCGACGGGATCGGTGGACGCAGCCAGCTGCCGGAGATGTGGCCGCTCGCAAAGAGCCTTCTCGCCGGGTCTCTGGTCGTCGGGCTCAAGGAGATCGCCGAGGTGATCCGGCTTCTCGCCGCCCGCCACCGCGTCATCGCTGAAGGAGCCGGCGCGTCCTCGGTCGCCGCGGCGCGCGCCGGCAAGGCCGGAGACGGGAAGGTGGTCTGTGTCGTCTCGGGAGGCAACATCGACGCCGGAACGCTCGCGCGAATCCTCGATGGAGAGGTTCCCTGAGCTTCCTCGGGTAAAAAAAGGCCGGAGGATCGTTCCTCCGGCTCAGCGAAACGAATCGCCCTCGAGTTAGTAGGGCTTCTTGGCGGACTTCACCTGGATGCTGGTGGCCGTCGGACTGCCTCCCTTGTCGCTCACCGTGAGCGAAACCGTCGCCCCTTCGGCGAGCTCACCGCCGCTGATCCTGGTCGAGTCGTTCCAGGCCACGGTGGTCTCATTGCCCGATGTGTCCTTGACCGTCAGCATCTTTCCGGCTGTGTCCACCTTGGTGATCGTCCCCTGAATCGACTTGTCGGCGCTCTGATTTTCGCCGGCGAGGGCGATCACCGATAGGCACAGAACGAGTGCCAACGAAAGTGTGACGACTTTTCTCATTCGGAAACCTCCTTTGAATTGGCGGACCCGTCGCGGCGCCGCCAGCCTTTGTTCAAGCCGATCCGCCTGCAAAAAACGGACCGGTCTTTAGAGAGGCGGACGGAGCCGATCCGCGATGAAGGCGTTCACTTCTCTTGGGTGTGTGAGGGCCAGGAGATGTCCGGCCTCAGTCACGACGTGATCCGGCGCGCATCGATGCAGAGGTATCAGACGGTCTCGTGCGCCGTGAACGTGATGGACCTTCAGGTCCTGATCGGCGACGCCCTCCCAATGCAGCAGCGCCTGGAGGCCCCAGCTCAGGAAGGCAGGGTCCGCCTCGGCGAACATGTCTTCGGCGACGGCGGCTGCGCTATGCGCACATGGTCCGAGGGCCCACCTGAGTAACGCCGCTGGAGGACGGCGGAGGGACCGAGGAACGATGCTGGCTAGAGTTCCGGCGAGCCGCCACTGAGGTGCAATTGCTTTCGGACTCCGACAGCTCCCGATCAGAAAAGTCCCCGCAGGGCGGAGGATTCTTGCGATTTCCAGAGCGAGCATGCCGCCGAAGGAGGACCCGCCGAGAAAGAGAATGCCGGAGGGAACGATGTCGGCTGCGAGTCTGGCTGCATACGCAGGCAAGCCCTCGCCAGCAAAAGGCGGACTCCATCGGGGAACCATCGTTGACGGGAACGCATCGATCTGGAATTGAAAGAGGCGCTCGTCGGCGCCTAGGCCGGGAAGCAGGACGAGTCTCGGGCCTTCGATCAATGAGACGCTCGTCGATCCGCAGGTTCGGCCGCGCGGCCGCGGCTCATCTGCGGGAAGCCGGCGCGCTCTCCCGCCCCGCCGCCTTGCGCTCTTCGAGCTCCTCCAGCGTCTTCGGCCAGTCTCCGCGCAGGAGTTGCGACAGCGCGCGGTCGGCCAGGAGCTTGCCGCCGGTCTGGCAGGAAGGGCAGTAGTTCGACTCGTTCTCGGCGTAGACGATGCGCTGCACCGGACCGCCGCAGTCCGGGCACGGCTTTCCGTAGCGCCCGTGGACGGCCATGCCCTCCCGGAAAGCCGTGACCTTCTCGGGAAAGGCGCGGCCGGCCGCCTCCACGAACCGGCGCGTCCAGGCGCCGAGCGTCTCCCGCGTGGCGCTCCACAGCCGTTCGATCTCCTCGGGCGTCAGGCGGCTCGTCCACTTGGCGGGCGACAGCCGGGCTCTATGAAGGATCTCGTCGGAGTAGGCGTTTCCGATGCCGGAGAAGAGCCGCGGGTCGGTCAGCGCCCGCTTGACGGTGTGATTCTCGCGGGTCAGCGCGCGGGTGAACTCAGGCAGACCCGCCTCCAGCGGTTCGATCCCGCCGCGGTCGAAGTCGGCGAGGCTTTCCGCGCCCCGCACCAGATGGAGAGAGGCGCGCTTCTTGGTGCTGGCCTCGGTCAGGAGGAGCGTGCCGCCCTCGAAATCGAACGCCGCCAGCGCCGTGCGGCCGGCGAGCGTCGCTCCCGCCGCCTTCCAATGCAGCCGCCCCGCGATCATGAGGTGGATAACAATATTTATATTGTTGGACAGCTCCAGGACAACGCGCTTCCCGAGCCGTCG
>DATFTF010000246.1:0-2082 GCA_035262245.1 Thermoanaerobaculia bacterium | reverse complement strand
TGGAAGCCAACGCGGGGATCGTCAACGTCCGCCGGCACTACAAGTTCTTTCCCCTGTGGATGGGGCACGTCTGGTCCATGAAAGCGGCATCCGCGGCCGACTGCATCTTCAAGTTCGCCCCGGGCCCGGCGATGTTCAAGTTCAAGTCCGCCGTCTACGCGCGGCAGGACACCCTGAGCGTCTCCGGCATCGACGAGCTCGCGTTCGCGACCGCCGAAGCGGAGGGTATTTCCACCGCCGACTTTCTCTCCTGCTACCTGCGTGAGGACAGCCTCGCGCGAGTTCGGAAGGATGTCGAGGAGGGCTATCGCCTGGGCGTCAACTCGACTCCGACCTACTTCATCGACGGCACGGAGATCTCCTGGGTCGAAGACAAAGTCATGGAAGACTTCCTGAGGGCCCTGTTTCCGAAGACCAAGACGATCGATTACACGCGCTGAGCGCGCCGGGAATCTAAAACGGGAAACGGGAATCGAGACGACAGTCGTTTTCCGTTTATCGTTTACCGTTTTCCGCGAAATCACGGTTCGAACGGGATGGGCACCGTCGTCCAGGCGCGGACCGGCTGACCGTTTCGCCGGGCGGGCTCGAAGGTCCAGCGGCGAACCGCGGAGACGGCTGCCTCGGTGAGACCGCCGGCGGCGCCGCGGACGACCTGGATCTGCTCGGGCGAGCCGTTCTCGGCGACCAGCACGCGCAGAACCACCAGACCCCGTATGCGCGCGCGCAACGCGACCTCGGGGTACACCGGCTTCACGATTCGCAGGATCCTGGGAGGAGTCTCGCTCTCCTCCGGATTGTCCGCGCCCGCCTCGACCGAGGCGGTCGGACGCTCCTCCGGTGCCGGCATGCCCGAGTCGCGCGCCGGGACCGGGGTCGGCTCCGCCGGGTCCGGCGCCCGCGCGGTCGGAACGTTCGCGGTCGGAATCTGCGCTTCGGCCACCTTGCCCGGCTCCGGAGATGGCTCCGCCTCGGAGGCGTCGGAGGGCGCCGAGCGCTTCTGCCTTGCGGGGCGCGGCGGCGCCGGGGGCTTGCTGCGGGCATCCTCTTCCAGGCGCTTGAGCTCGGCGGCGACCCGGCGAGCCACCTCTTCTTTGAATTGCGCCTCGCTCATACCCGCCGTGGGAGGCGACGTCGGCTCCCGCACAGGCGAGGCGGACCTTGTGACCGGGAGCGGCGAAGCGGTGGGAGCGGCGTGTGGAGGTTCCGGACCCGGCCGCCGGGAGATCAGGAAGATCGTGCCCGCGACCGCGGCCGCGAGAAGGAGTCCTCCACCGATGGCGACCGACCGGCCTCTGCCAGCGGCCTGGTGGGGCGGCTGGGAAACTTCTCGCGCCGAGCCCGGCCGGGACGGCGGCGGGTGCGCGGGCGCCGACCGCTTCGGCGGCTCAGGTCCCGACACATCCCAGGCCAGCTCCGCTACGCGCCTGCGGTTCTCCGATTCGATTTCCACTCCGAACAGTCCGGTGAGGAAGAACGCGAGGTTGAACGTGGAGGGGGAGTAGGGTCCGGAAAAGAGGAGCTTGCCGAGCTCGCGGCGCAGATCGCCGCTCGACTGGTACCGGGACTCGGCGGGAGACAGGCAAGTCCGCAGCACCGACATCGCCTCCGGGGGGATTCCTCCCGCCTGGGGGTTGGCGCTCTTGATGTCCGCCAGGGGATCGACGGCCGAAGGCAGCCTGCGGAACAGCATCTCGAAGAGCAGCACGCCCACCGAATAGACGTCGGAGTTCTTGGCGATGGTCAGGCCGGCCCGTTCCTCCGGCGCCAGATACGGCGCGACCTCGTTCGCGAAGCGCGGCTGCGCCATGGATGGAAAGAATCCGGGAGCCAGCCCGAATCCGGTCAGGCGCGTTTCACCGTCGTCGGAGATCGACACGAACCCCGGCCACACCAGCCCGTGGAGCGTGCGTTCGCCGTCGAGCGTCGTGTTGTAAGCGTGCTCCAGCGCGGTCGCCACCTTCTCTCCGATCAGGAGGGCGTGCTCCACCGGAATCGAGGTGCGTTGTTCGCGGGCCTTGGCGACCAGGGCGTCGAGCGTGCGGCCGTTGGCCTCGTTCCAGCAGAGGAAGGGAACGCCCT
>DATFTF010000245.1:0-8823 GCA_035262245.1 Thermoanaerobaculia bacterium | reverse complement strand
CGTCGTATCCCGGGCGGAGATGCTCGGCGTCGAGGCCGGAAACGCGCTCTTGAAATCGCTCGAGGAGCCGGGCCGGTTCTTCCGCTGGATCCTCACCACGGCGCGGCCCGAGGCTCTCCTGCCGACGATCCTTTCCCGCTGCGTGGTCCTCCCCGTAGCGCCGGCTTCCCGCCCGCGCCTGCGCGCGGAGTGGCGCGAGCGCGGATTCTCAGCCGAGGACGCCGAAGACCTGTCCCTGCTGCGGCCGGGGGTCGAGGATGCGGCCGGCGCTCTGGCCGCATACCGCGAGGCGCGGTCCGAGGCGGTTTCCGCCCTGGAGGCAGGGCTCCTCCGCCGCGATCTCGTCGCTCTCATTCTGCTGGCCGACCGGATGGCGCGGGCCGAGCCCGCGGAGGGGCGTTTGCTTGCCGAGCTCCTGGCGGACGCCGCCGTCTCGGCTTCCGCGACCGCCGAAGCGATCCGCCATCGGGCCGTGGCGGGCGCGACGCACGAGCTCGGCCGGCGCCTTCCGTCCGAAGTTCTGCGGGAAGCCGCCGTCCGAGCCGCCGACGCGCCCCCCGACGTGCGCCGCGGCAACCGCCGCATGCACTTCGAGCGCGTTCTGCTCGACCTTTATCTCGCCGGGTGAGATTCGTGCCGGGAGACGTTGCGGAAATCGCTGCGCGATTCCCGCAACACTATTACTGAAGACAATATATATATTGTTAGCCGACGTCGGTGCCGCCGAGTCCGCGGCGCGCGAAGCTCCCGCAGTAACCAAGGGAGGACGTCGCGCGCCGCGGGGAGCCGGAGCGGAGTTCGTTGATCAGGTGGGCCGTCGAGGCCGCATCCGGCCGAGCGGACCGCCGGTGCGCCCAACGGGCGCAGATCGGCGACTCCGCGGAGGCGACGTGCAAGTCAGGAAAAAAATCTCGAAGGAATCGAGGAAGGGACCGCCTGCCGGCGGGATCGGGAGGATCTGGGAAGAGTGTGGACCTGGGAGCTACCGGAAAAGGCGTTTGGTCTTGGAGACCAACCTGGGAGACGCCACCGGCAGTTTCGACCCCCCCGCATCGATTCCTTCGAGTTTGCACAGTATACGACCGAGACGGAAGCATTACGACCCGCACCAAAGTGAGGGTAGCCATCGCCGCCGACCTGTCCGGTAGGACAGGGGATCTATCGGGTCAGCGTCACACTGACCGGCTCGGAAGCGCCGGTGCCGACCTCCACATCGACGGAGCGGTCTTTGTACCCGGGTCTCGAGACCATGACGGTGTGTTTGCCCGGAGCCACCGGGATGCCCCGCTCGAGTGAGTTCACTTCCCCCGCCGTGCCGACGAAGCGATCGTCGATGTAGACGGCGGCGTCGGCCGGCTGGATGTGGAGTTTCAGATGGCTGCGGGAGTCATAAGACTGGGAGTGAGGCGGAGGCTCCTGTCGCACGTCGCCCGAAGGAGGAGCGCCACGCCAGTCTCCCTCGTTGCCGCGCGGGCCGGAAGGCGGAGCCTCATTCGCGGGCTCGTCCTCACCTCCTTCATTCGAAGGAACTGCGCTGCCATAGCCGCCCTGACGAACTGGGCGGCGCTTGGCCCAGAATCTCTGGACGCCTCCCTCGATCTTCGGGGAGTCGTAGGTGCCATGCTCCTTGGCCCCCGCGATTTTCGCGAGGTGGTCGTTGATGCGAAGCGCCTGGCCGGGCTGCGCGTCGATGTCCACAGTCCTGCTCTCGAAACCGGGCAGTCGGAACTCCAGGCGGTAGTGACCGCGGCCGAGGTAGAGGTAATCGGGAAAGCCGTCGAAGTCGTCGGCGGTCCCGATGAGGCGTCCGTCTAGATAGAGCCACGCCTCCTCGGGCTCGACGTCCGTCTTCACCCTTGCCCACTGGTCGGCCCCGCCGTAGCCGTAACCGGGGTATCCGTAGGCGGGATAGCCCCAGCCCCAGCCCCATCCCCATCCGGGCCAGCCCCAGCCGACAACCACGTGTCCATGCCAGTGATCGGCGAGCACATGCACCGTCGCGGCACTCGCTGTCGAGGCCGACAGGGACGTGCCGACTACGAGCGCCAGGAGCAGAACAATCCTCTTCATGACTAGTTCTCCAGGAGGTGAGAACAGCAAAGCAGACGCCAAACTTCTCGAATTGGTTGACAGGTTTATGCGATTCGAGGACAAGGGTTTAGCCGATCTCCCTTGCGCGGCTCTCGAACGCCGGATGACCTCGCGAGATGTCATCGCGTCCCCCTCAAGGGAATGTTCTCGCCGCGAGGCAAGGCACCCTGCAGTCCTCGCAGGTAATCCTGGCGCAGCACGTGATCGACCGCGTAGCGTCCTCCCGGCAGACGCAGCTTTTGTGTGAGGGCCGCCCAGAACGGCCACCAGCGACCGTCCAGCGTCCCTCCGTTCCTGAACAGAATCGCCTGCGGCACGCCGAGGAAGTCTCCGAGCTCGGGATGCTTCGCGTAGAAGATCGCGGCGGCCTGGCCCGACTTCTCTTGGCGCTTGCGGAACGACGCGAAGGTGATGTCGTGGTAATGGCGCGCCACGGCCGCGGGACGGTAGACGATCCGCATGCCGGCCCGGGTCAGCCGGTAGGCCATCTCGATGTCCTCCCAGGCCGCGTGCGGAAAAGTCGTGTCGAAGAGGCCGGCGTCCAGGAGCAGCGAGCGCGGGAGAGAGATGTTCGAGGTGTAGAAGAAATTGAAAGGCACGGACTCGGGATCCCGGATCAGGCTGTAGCCGAACTGCAGACCGTATTCATTGATCTGCTCGAGGAAGGGAGAAACGCGCCGGTCCGCCGGCCATGTCGTGTAGCCGAGCACGGCGGCCGGATACGGGCGTCGCTCTCCGTGCGCGGCAGCATGGACCGCCAGCAGCGGCGGCTCGGGCACCGTGTCATCGCCGAGGAATAGGATCGTGGAGCCGCGCGCCAGGCGCACGCCGGCGTTGCGCGCCGCGGCCGGCCCGGAGTTGGGCTGCGTCGCAAATCGGAAGGCATAGGAGGGATGGTATGCGCCGAGTCTCGCGACGGTGCCGTCGTCGGACCCGTCGTCGATGACCACGACCTCGAAAGACGGCGGATCGATCTGGCGGGCCAGGGCCTCGAGAACCCGCAGGAGGACTTCGGGGCGCCGGTAGGTCGGGATGACAACGGAGAAGAGCTCGCTCAAGAGAAGATCTCCTGCAGAGTTGTGCGCGCCAGATGCGGCGCGCGCCCAAGAAACTCCCGGAAATAGTCGGAGTCGAACCGCTCGTCGCCGGGATAAGTCGCTACCATCCGCAGCGGAAACTTCTCGAAGATCTCGGCATCCGTCCGGCGGCGAGTCTGCTGCACGGCGCGCCGCTTGTCCGCCAGGACCTGCTGGTTGCGATGAATCCAGAGAAGCGCCTTCAACTGCGCGACGGTGAGCGGATCGTCCACGGCGATCCGTCCGTCCCGATCTCCGATGCCGAAAAGACGGCGCCACATCCCGCGCCTGGAATGCGGCTGGCGGAAAGGATCGCGCTGGAGCTCGGCGGCCGCCGGATTCAGCGCGGTGAGCATCTCCGCCACCCGTCCCAGGAAAGCGGCCAGGATGGCCGGCATGTACGCCGCTAAGTGATCGGCATCGAAATTCTTGTAGGCGGTGGAGAAGGCGTTGCGTTCGAAGAGAAATCCCCGTTCGAAGAGACCGAGGGCCTGACCCGTCGCGCCGCCCCGGTGCCGCGCGAAGGCGCGGGGCTCGGCGACGATACGGCGGCCGGCGATCCACTGTCGCCATCCGAAATCCACGTCCTCCAGATAAGCGAAGTAATCCTCGTCGAAACCGGACTGGAGAAACGCGTCACGCCGGGCCGCCATCAGGCCGCCGCACGCGAACAGCCGTTCCTCGCCGGGAGCGGATTCCGAAATACGTGCGATCGGGCGGCCCACCTCTTTTTGAAAGGCATGCCCGTCGAAGGTCAGGAAACCGTCGGAGAAATCGTTCTTCTCGCCGGAGAGGTCGGTCAAGCGGCCGGCTACGGCCGTCACGTCCTCCGGCGCGCCGGCCAGAGCGGCGGCCAGAAGCTCCGGCGCTTCCCGGTCGACGATGGCGTCGTCGTTGACGAAGATCAGGATCGGCCCGCGAGCCGCCTCCGCCCCGAGCCGGCAACCGCCGGCAAATCCCGCGTTTCCCCCGGCGCTGACCCGGCGGACGCCCGGATGTCGCCGCAGGACCTCCTCCATCGGCTGTCCGGCGGTGTTGTCGACCAGGATCGTCTCGCCGCGTCCGGCAACGGCCTCGCCCAGCGCGGATAGGCCTTCCAGAAGGTGTTCGCGCCCCCGATGGTGGACGACGATGACCGAGTAGTCGGGCGACGTCACGGCGCCGGAAGCGTAACCGAAAGAAGGCGGGCGGAACCAGAGTGTCGGGGAAGAGAGTTCAACGCCGCTGCCCCTCCGCGGGCATCTTGGCCCGCCGCTTTCCAGCTAGCCGCTGCCACAGCGTGCGCAGGGGTGCGGCCAGCGGGAAGGCAAGCCGGCCCGGATCGACGCGCGCCTCGCGCAGCCACGAAGCGAGCGGCGCGGCCACCGCCGGCCACGTACGGGTGGAGGCGAAGAGCCTGGCCGCCTCCATGGCCTTTTCCCGCGCCCCGCCGTCGGCCAGGAAGGCCGAGACTGCCTCGGCGACTGCCGAGGATGACGCCGAGGCGGTGCGGGCCGCTCCCGCGGCCTCGAGCTCGCGGGCCAGGGCCCCGCCGCCGACCGACAGCGAAGCGAGCCCGCCCCAGGCGGCGTCGAGCAGACGCGTCCGAAAAGACAGGTCGGTCTCCAGGCCCGGTGCGCAGATGGAGACCAGCAAGTCGCAGGCGGCGTAAAGATCGGCGCGCCCCGCATACGGCTGCCACGGCGAAAACAGAATCGTGCGTCCTTGCGGATCGATTTCACGAGCGCGCTGCCGCGCCCGCGCATAGGCTCGTTGCGGAGTCGATTGCGGGTTCGGGTTCTCGAAGAACAGGAGGCGAGCGTCCGCGTGGCGCCGCACGATTCCGGGCCACGCTTCCAGCAGCAGATCCGGCTCGTACCAGTCGTAGATCCCGCCGAAGAGCACCAGCGGGCCGGCGCCGTCGATGCCCAGGGCCCGCCGGCCGTTCTCCCGGCGGCCTGAGACCGGCTGCGCGGGCACGCCGAACGGCACGGTCGCCAGCAGGCGGGCGAGCGTGGGGTCCCCCGGGAAGTTACGGGCGCCGATTCGCCCCCGCGCGAAGAGAGCGCCGGCGTAGAAGAGCCGCTGCTCCGCCGAGGCGCACAGAAAAAAGTCGCCGCGGCAGAGCGCGAGGTCGAGCGTGGCGTGGTCGTGTGCCGCGGTCTGAGTGCCCAGCGCTGTCACGTAGTGGAGGTTCTCGACGAAGAAGGGATCGTAGAGGTCCACCGCCACGGGAAGCGCCGGAACCTGATGGAACCACCAGTTCGCGGCGTGCCCGGAGACGACCGCCGCATCCGCTCCGGACGCCGCGGCGGCGAGCTGTTCCCTCGGCGCGTGAACCACGGCCACGTCCCCCGCGGCCGCGCCGGCTTCGGCTGCAGAGTTGGGCACCAGAAGGCGCACGTCGAACTCCTTCTGGAGCGCGCGGGCCAGCTCCAGGGCGCGTATGCCCATGCCGGCCATCTGCGGCCGGATCGGCTCCGGGGCCAGCACGACGATGCGGCTCAACGGCGTCCGCGAATCCGGTCGAGGAGGAGATGGAGCTTCCAGGTCCGCGACACGTAGATCTGCTCGAGGATGCCGTTCAACCTCTGGATCTCGGCGTAAGTCTCGCTCAGTTTCTTCTGCGCGCGCTCGTTGGCCTCAAAGAGCTCTTCGACCCGCGCGTGGACCAGCTCGTTTTCCGCGAGCAGGCGGCTGCGATCGATTTCCAGATCCCTCTTGGTCGTCTGCAGGGAGCCGAGCTCGGTGGAGCACTTCTCCCAGAGCTCGTGGAGCCGGCGGTGGCTGGCGCGCTGGTAGCGCAGCTCCCCTTGGGACCGGCCGTCGCGGTCGTACCAAAACGCGATCTGCGTCCGCAGGCGGTCGATCACCCGCCCGAGACCTTCCGGCGTGCGGCGGTCGGCATACCGCTCATAGATCCGCCGGCGGCCCTGGAGAAACGCCGGACTCCCGGCCGCGGCGTGTCCCGGATCGTCCGCGGCGAAGACTCGGTACTCGCACGTCACCCCACGCACGTGGCGGAAGGAGGTCGCGAAGGAAAGGCGGATCAGGAAATCCCAGTCCTCCGAGTAGTCCAGGGCCGGATCGAAGCCGCCGGTTTTTCGATAGAGAGCCGGCGGCAGCAGGATCGTGTGAAGGGGAATGTAGTTGGCGACCAGAAGGTAGTCGGGGTCGAAGTCGAGCGAATACTGGAGCGACCGCGAGCGCTCCCGCCAGCCGTCCCCGTCCCGGTCGTAGACCACCGTCGCCGCGTCGGAGTAGACGACAGGCTCCGGCCCGGCTCGATAGGCATCGACCAGCCTCTCGACATGGTCGGGATAACAACGGTCATCGTCGTCGAGGAATCCGGCGAGCTCCGACCGCGCGGCTTCCATGCCCCGGTTGGCGGCGCGGGAGCGGCCCTCGGAAACCTCTTTCTCGTCGAGAACCACCGCGAAGGCTTCGCGGAATGGGGCGACGACGTCGGCGACGGACGCCCCGCCGTCGTTGACGATCACCACTTCGCGGGGCCGGGCCGTTTGCGCACGGAGGCTGTCCAGAGCTTCGGCCAGGAGCGAGGGACGGTTGCGTGTC
This sequence comes from Thermoanaerobaculia bacterium, assembly GCA_035262245.1. Lineage (GTDB taxonomy): Bacteria > Acidobacteriota > Thermoanaerobaculia > UBA5066 > Gp7-AA6 > DATFTF01. The sequence goes on along the minus strand of DATFTF010000245.1, from coordinate 2,101 downwards.
CGGACGACGATCGAAACCGGCGCTGTGCCCGGCGATCCGGACCGGAAGACCGACGGCCCGATCGCGGAGCGAAATTGCTCGAGCGAGCGCGCCGAGATCTCCGGATAGGTGGCCACGAAAAACGCCTCGACGGGTCCGGCGCCCCCGAGCGTCAGACGCCGGTACGCGTTCAAGCCGGCCACCGCTCCGGCGTAGTCCCGAACGAGCTGTTGCGACGTGTAGCAGGCGAGGGCCTCCGCCTTGCGCGCCTGCTGCGCCGCGATGTCGACCAGGAGATTGGGAAGGAGGGGCTGCGTCAGCTCGTAGAACGCGACCCGAAGGAACTGGAACGCCTCATGGTCGCCGTCGCCTGGCCGGGAGCCGGCTACGATCCGGTACAGGGATTCGGCAAGACACCGGTGATCGGGGTGAATCTCCACGGGGGAGGGGCAGATGACGAGATCCGGCTCGAACTCGCGAATGAGGCGGGCGAGCTCGCGCTCGAGGTCCGCCGGACGCCGGGCAAGCTCCCGATCCGGCATCCCTCCGAAGGCCGGCTCGGGTAGGCCCAGGGCCGCGGCGGCCCGCCGAGCCTCCTCTCGCCTTCGGGCGCCGTAGGCGGCGCGATCCCCATCGCTCCCCTCCTGCAGCTCGCCGTCGGTGGCGATCCAGAGTCGGACGACCTTGTTTTCCGCTGCGATGCGGGCGAGCTCCCCGCCGGCTCCCAGCGTCTCGTCGTCGGGATGCGCCGCGAGCGCAAGGACTCGTTCGCCCTCCAGGGCCATAGCCCGGTGGGGAATCACCGCGTCTTCGGTCGGTTGTTCGCTCACGCGCGCCGGGAGTTTATCCGCACGCCGCTCAAACCACGTCGAAGATCGAAGGAACGAGCTGGCCGCACTCCAGGTACGTTCGGGCCACCCGTTCATCGAAGACGCGGCCAACGATCCAGAATCCCGCGTCACGGACCTGTCCTCCGAGGGCCGCGATGCGCCGGCGCCCGGGTTCCCCCGGCGTCTGCCAGAATTTCAGCCACCGGGCTCCCAGCCGCCGGGCTTCCTCGCCGCAGGCCGCGAAGAGACCGGGCAGGTGGCTCCCGTCCGGATCGCAGTCGAGATAGTCGGCCACCAGGGCCTCCTCCCCCACCACGGACAGGGGCGCCCAGGCCAAATCCTCGGAGCCGGCCGCGATCCGGACCATCCGGTAATAGCGGGTGGGACGGGCGTGGAAACGCCAATTGGTCCGCGCCCGGTCCCGCACCGGGCCGTGGCGCGTCGATCGAGCCGTCTTTTCCCAGAGCAGGTCGAACTCCTCGGTGACGAAGTCGGCGGTGAGCGCTCCCTCGGGGCCCGGCGGAAGGCCTGCGCAATCGACCAGGATTTCCTGTATGGGAAAGTAGTCGCGCGTTCGTCCCAGTCGCCGGCTGATCTCGTGGGCTCGCGGATGCGGAAATCCGAAGGTGAACGGGACGCCTTCGGCCGCGACGGCGTCGTAGAAGGCGTTGGCCATGTCCCCGTACACGTTTCGCCCTTTCGCGAGTCCCCGGGCGGCCGGCGCGGTCGCCACGTCGCCCGCGGAGTAGACCTTGCGCAACTTGCCCTCGATCAGAAACTGCATGGGCCAGCCGGAAAAGTTGCCCACGATTTCGCCGGCGTCCGATTCGGCGACGACGCCGAACCATCCGTCGGGATTCCGCGGGAATTTCCAGGTCCACTCCTCCTCGGGCCAGGGCTGTCCATAGGCTCGCTGAAAGAGAGCCCGGATGCCCGGCGCGTCCGCCTCCTCGGCCGGTCGAACGCGGTAGGAGATCATGCCGCGTTCTCCCAGACGTAGGTGTCCAGCGGCTCCCCGTCCGACTCACGGAAGACGCGCAGGTAGAGATCCCCGGAAGGGAGCGATGGAAGGACGTCGGCGGGCAGCGCGAAGTCGCCGTCGAGGGCCGTCCCGACGAAGGGCATCAAAGACGGATTCGGCGAGAGGGCGAGCCCCGCTCCGGGACGGCGTTCCAGCCGAGGCTCGGCCAGCCGAACGGCGGCCAACGGCCGGGCGAGCGCCGCGGCCGTTCCGAGCAGCCGCGCCCTCAGAGCTCCGTAGCGCTCGCGGAAGTAGAGCTCCCGCGAGACTT
>DATFTF010000244.1:0-2015 GCA_035262245.1 Thermoanaerobaculia bacterium | reverse complement strand
CGGAGATTGTCGGAGCGTTCCGATACCGGATGGTGCTCTCCCACGAGAGGCCGGAGCTGCCGGCCTACGATCAGGATCTGTGGGCCAACCGTATGCGCTACGAGGAGAGCGATCCCGAGGAATCGCTGGCGCTCTTCACCGTCGTGCGCGAGTCCAACCTCCGCCTGATCGAACGCGCGACGCCGGCGGAGCGCCACCGGGCCATGCGGCATTCGGAGCGCGGAGACGAGACCATCGAGGAGACGGTCCGGCTCTACGCCGGCCACGACGTCGTCCACCGCCGCCAGATTGCGCGGATCCGCGCCGCGATCGGCGCGCCGCTGCCCGAAGCCCCGGCCTGAGCCGGCGCCACACAAGTTATATATTGTACGCCTGGCGGCTCCGGGCCGATCGCCTCGAGGCCGGGCGAGAGACGACGGAACGATGAAGCGGGAGCGTGCGAAGCGGCCGGTCGTGATGGCTCTGGGCGTAACGCTCGCCGGCGCGGCCCTCCTCGCCCCGGCCGATGAGCCCTCGCTACCTTCCGCCGCCGCCGGCGTCCTCGGCCTCTGGGGCGTCACGCGCTCCTTCGGGCCGGAGATCCGAGGCGAGCTCACGCTCGCGCGCACCGGCGGCGTCTGGTCCGCGGCAATCGCCGGCGTCGGGGCCCCCGTCGAGGTCCGGGGCGACGCTGTCGACTTCGAGCTTCCCGGCCGCCTCGGAAGCTTTCGCGGGCGGCTGGATCCCGGCGGGCTTCAGGTCCGCGGCCATTGGGTGCAGCCGGCCGGTGCGGCAACCGGTGTGGCCTGGGCCACTCCGGTGGATCTCCGGCGGATCACCCCCGGCGTCTGGCGCGGGACGGTCGTGCCGCTCGAGGAGGCTGTCACGGTCTTTGTCGACGTGCGAGCCGACTCCGACGGCGTGGTCCGGGCCGTCTTCCGGAACCCGGACGGCTTTTTCGGCAATGACCGGCTCGCGCTCGCCGTCGAGGGACAGCATCTGAAATTCTCGAGCGCCGAAGGCGGCGCGCCCGTGCTGGAAGGCGAGTTCGACGCGCGGCACGACCGTCTCCTCCTGCCGATTCCCGACGGCTCCCGCTTTCCCGAGCTTCGAACGACGCTCGAGCTTAATCGCCGATCGCGCGACGACGCCCGAGGCTACTTCCCGCGCACTTCCCCGGCGCGCTACACCTACCACCCGCCAAGCCCCGACGCAGACGGCTGGCGCACCGCGTCGCTTTCCGACGTGGGCCTCGATCCGGCCCGGATCTCCGGCCTGGTCCAGAAGATCCTGGACACCGATCCCCGTTCGCCGGCCGCGCCGCTCGTCCACAGCCTCCTGATCGCGCGGCACGGGAAGCTCGTTCTGGAGGAGTATTTCTACGGTTTCGACGAGCACCGCGCCCACGACCTGCGCTCGGCCGGCAAGACCTTCGCCTCGGTCCTCGCCGGCATCGCCATCGCTCACGGCGCGAAGTTCGGACCGGCGACGCCGGTCTACACGCTCTTTCCGGGGTACGCCTCCTTTGCCCATCCCGATCCCCGCAAGCAACGCATGACGGTCGAGCATCTGATGACGATGACGTCGGGCTTCGACTGCGACGAGAACGGCAACGACAACGCGCCGGGCAACGAGGACAAGATGCAGTCGCAGACCAAACAGCCCGACTGGTATAAGTTCCTGCTCGACCAGCCTCTGGCGGCCGCTCCCGGCGACGTCTTCGCCTACTGCTCGGGCGCGGTCAATCTCGTAGGCGGAATCGTGCGGAACACGACAAGGACGTGGCTGCCCGAGTATTTCGACCGCTTCCTCGCCCGGCCGCTCGCGATGCGCACGTATCACATGAACCTGATGCCCACCGGCGAGGGCTACATGGGCGGCGGCCTCCACATCCGGCCGCGCGATGAGTTGAAGCTCGGTCAGGTCTATCTGAACGGCGGGGTCTGGAACGGCAAACGCATCGTCAGTCGAAAATGGGTGCAAGAGAGCACGGCCCGGCATCCCATGAACGCGCACGGCACCGACGGCTACGACTG
>DATFTF010000243.1:0-8496 GCA_035262245.1 Thermoanaerobaculia bacterium | reverse complement strand
CGGGAACTTCCCGAGCGACTCTGCGTAACTGAACTTGAGGGGGGGTTCCGTCATGACAAGGTTCGCGACGGCGGTCATTGTTCCCGCGCTTTTTCTCGCCGCGGCTTCGTCCCAAGCCGCTGAAATCAAAGAAGTTCACAGGACGGTGCCGTTGGAGAAGGACGGCCGCGTCACGGTCGACACCTTCAAGGGGAGCGTGGACGTGAAGACCTGGGACCGCCCGGAGATCCAGATCGACGCTCGCATCGAGCCCGACGGCGACGACCGGGACCAGGCGGAGAAGGTCAAGCTGACCGAGATCCGCATCAGCGGCTCAGGCGCCGCGGTCGCCATCCGCTCCGACTACCACGCGGTCGAGCACAGCCACTTTTTCGGTCTTTTCTGGGGCGATGACGGAACCATGCCGTTCGTGCGCTATACGATCCAGATGCCGGCGACCTGCAAGCTGGAGATCGAGGACTACAAGTCCGAGACCCGGGTGGCGGGATTGAGCTCGGACCTGAAGCTTCACACCTATAAAGGCACGGCTCGCGTAACCGGCCTCGACGGCGCAGCGCGCGTGGACACTTACAAGGGCGATGTCCGCGTGGAGTTCGCGCGGTACTCCCACGACAGCCGCTTCGAGACTTACAAGGGTGAGGTGGAAGTCCGCATGCCCAGGGACAGCCGCTTCGAGCTCGACGGGGAGGCCGGCCGACATGGGGACATCGAGTCCGATTTCGCGATGACGACGCGGGCCAGCCGGTCACGCTCGGCCGATCTCTCGGGAACCGTCAACGGCGGCGGACCGCGGCTACGCATGAGGACCTACAAGGGAACCCTGCGCGTGCGGGCTTCCTGACGCAGACGGTTTCGGCCGCGATCAACGGCGACTCGTCGCATCCGGATCCAAAGGCCGCCGCTTCGCGATCATCCAGACGACAAACCCGGTCGCCAGCCCCGCGGCGATGTGCTTCAGCGTGTGCCCGCTCACGAAGCCCGTCGCCTCGAGGACCTGCCGGTCGGTCAGCTCGAACACCTTGGCGAGGACGTAGCCGCCGGCCGCCGCCCACAACAGCCCGGCCTGCGTGTGGCGGGAGGGATAGAGCGCCAGGATCAAAGCAATCGCGAGGATCGTCGCGTACTGCACGAGAGCGTAAGGCCGCAGGTCCCCGTGCCCGGCCTGTTCCGTGAGGCGCCAGTACACGACGCTGCCGGCGGCGGCGGCGATGAGCGGCCAGAGCCACCGGTGAGCCAGCACAGGACTGACTCTGTCGGCCAGCACCGCCGCGAAGAGCGCCATGAACGCGATGGACATCGGAAGGCGATCCCAGAACAGTCGGCCGGTGTCGGGCGCCAGGTGATACCAGGCCGAGCCGAAGGCCGTGAGCAGGATGCCGAGAAAGAAGAGAGCGTAGGGGAGCCGTTCCCGCGGGTCTCCAAACGCACCCCGGGAGCGGCGCGTCGCGAGCACGAGGAGGCCTGCTCCTCCGGCCAGCAGAAACGCCGCGTTGGACAGAACGTCGCCCGCGTGGGGTATGCCGGCGAGCCTGCTCTCGTCGGCGAACCGGTGGTAGGCGGGATTGTCGGCGATCGGCCCGTGAAGGAGGAGAACCAGTCCGCCCAGCGCAACCGGCGCAAGGATCGCGATCCTCCGCAAAGTCTCCCGCCCTGGCGAGCGCACTGCCCGCAGCTTCTTCCTCGGCGCTGCCGGAAGCAATAAGCTCCTTGGGAATGATCGGCCTCGAGGAGATCCGCCGGGCCGCCTCGCGGCTCGCGGGGAAGGTGCACCGGACGCCGATCCTGTCGTCGTCGCAGCTCGGCCGCCGCCGCGGCGTGCGCCTGCACATGAAGTGCGAGAATTTCCAGAAGACCGGCTCGTTCAAGCCGCGCGGCGCGCTCAACAAGGTCCTCTCTTTGAGCGCCGAAGAGCGCGCGCGGGGGCTGGTCACGGTTTCCGCGGGCAACCACGCCCAGGCGGTAGCGTGGGCGGCGGGGATCGCGGGCGTCTCGAGCGCGGTGGTCATGCCGACGGACGCCCCGAAAACCAAGATCAACGCCGTCCGCGGGTACGGCGCCGAGATCATTTTCCACGACGACCGGGCGACTCTGTTCGATCGCCTGCATCAGGTCCAGGAAGAGAGGGGAGCGACCTTCGTCCACCCGTTCGACGATCCGGTGGTCCTGGCCGGCGCCGGCACGACAGGCCTGGAGCTTCTGGAGGACCTGCCCGACGCGGAGGTCGTCGTGGTGCCGGTGGGGGGCGGAGGCCTCCTTGCGGGCGTTGCCTCGGCGGTCAAGCAGATCCGGCCGTCGGTCCGGGTCGTCGCCGTGGAGCTCGCCGCAGGTCCGGGCCTCGGCCCGGCGCTGGCCGCGGGAAAACCGGTGAAGGTGCCCCGACCCTATGAAACGATTGCCGACGGCATGACCCCGCCGTTCGTGGGCGAGCTCCCTCTGGCGATCACCCGAGAAGCGGTCGACGAGATAGTCACGGTCACGGAAGAGGAGATCCTGGAGGGAATGCGTCTGCTGATGACCCGCGCCAAGCTGTACGTGGAGGGCGCCGGAGCCGCGGCGGTGGCCGCGCTGCTCGCGGGTAAAGTCTCCCTCGAGCCGAATGCGCGCGCGGCGGCGATCGTCTCCGGCGGCAACGTCGATCTCGGCCGCGTCGCTGCGGCGCTCGCCCAGAGCTGATCGTGGAACCCGTGACCACGGCCGATGAGACCGCCATCACCGCGGCGAATCTCGGTTTCTACAGGGCCCTGGAGGCGCGCGATCTTTCGGCGATGGAGGCAATCTGGGCGCACGAAGAGTCCGCGACCTGCGTGCACCCCGGCTGGCACCGGCTGGAGGGATGGCAGGAGATCCGACGGTCGTGGGAGAACATCTTCTCCAATTCGCGCCCCTGGACCGTGACCTGCCGCGATGTGCGTGTTTCCGTGGCCAGGGAGATCGCCTGCGTGACGTGCGTCGAGGTCATCACTCCGTTCGGAGGCGACCAGGACGAGGACGCCGCGCGCATGCAGGCCACCAATGTCTTCGTCCGGGCCGACGGAGCCTGGAAGATGCTGCACCATCACGCCTCGGCCTCTCCCACGGAGACGGGCGCAGAGGACGAGACGGTGAACTGAAAGGTCTAAGGTCTAAAGTTCAAGGTCTAAGAATCCCGACTTAGACCTTAAACCTTGGACTTTAGACTGGTTTCGGAGAAAACATGCCCCAGACCCCCCACGTCGAGAAGCACTTCACGGCATCGGAAACGGTCCGGGACATCGTCATCGGGATGTCCGACGGCCTGACCGTCCCGTTCGCGCTCGCGGCGGGCCTTTCCGGCGCGATCGACTCGACGCGCGTGGTGGTCACCGCCGGGCTCGCCGAAATCGCGGCCGGCTCGATCGCCATGGGCCTGGGCGGGTACCTCGCCGCGCGGACCGACGCCGAGCACTACGCCTCGGAGCTCGCCCGGGAGGACCGTGAGACTGTCGAGATGCCGGCGGAAGAAACCAGGGAGGTCGTGGACGTCTTCGAGGAGTACGGCCTCCCTCACAAGATCGCGGTTGAGGCCGCACACGCCATTCGCGAGGACCGCAAGCGCTGGGTGGACTTCATGATGCGCTTCGAGCTCGGCCTGGAGCGGCCCAACCCTTCCCGCGCCCGCACGAGCGCCCTGACCATCGCCTTGTCGTACGTGGCGGGAGGACTGGTGCCGCTCGCTCCCTACTTCTTCCTGCATCCGATGCGCAGCGCGCTTGTCGGGTCCGTCGTCCTCACGCTCGCCGCGCTCCTCGTCTTCGGGTACGTCAAGGGCCGGTTCACCGTGCGCAAGCCGCTGCGCAGCGCGTGGCAGACGGCCCTTGTCGGCAGCCTCGCTGCCGCGGCCGCTTTCGCCATCGCCAAGGCCATCTCCTAGGAAGGCAGGATCCCTTGCGCGCTCCAGTTTCGATTTCCGATTCCCGTTTCCCGTTTCCCCGCTATCTTTCCGGCACCGCCTCCCGGTAGAACTGCTCCACATCCTTCGTCATTTTCTCCAGCGAAGGCTTGTGAATGTAGACCATGTGTCCGGACGGGTAGTGCTCGATCTTGATGTTTCGGCGCAATGTCGGATCGAGCTGGAGATGGTTGAACGTGTATTCCGCGGCGAAGAACGGTGTGGCGAAGTCGTAGTAACCGGCGGCGACCAGGATTTTCAGATTCTGGTTCTGGGTCATCGCGCCACGGAGAGTCTCGGCGACGTTCAGGTACTGATTCTGCGCCGGTCCGTAGTGCCAGGGCCGGACGCGGCCGGTCAAGATCTCGTAGGGAAGGTCGTTTTCGTACTTGAGCTCCGTGCGCAAGTAATCGTTGATCATCGCGGTGTACGGTCCGTAAATAGCCGCGTAGCTGGGGTCGTACTCCGAGCGTTCCCCCGCGGCGTCGCGATCGATCCCTTCGAAGCGGCTGTCGAGCCTCCCGATGGTTCGCCGCTCGCCGCGCAGGAGCTCCTTGGTGAAACGGGGGAGCGTCACGCGCAAGTCGTTGGCCGCGATGAATTTTTCGGAGAGGCCGGTCAGGCGCGCGAGTTTCGCCGCGACGGACGCCCGCTCGTTGTCCGTCAGCGCGTCGCCCTTCATCAGAGCGAGTGTGAAGTCGTTTGCCGCGAATTTCTCCGACTCCTCGACCGCCTTGCGGAAGTCGCCCTGCAGATCGGCCGAGAGCTTCTTGTGGTACCAGGCCGTCGTGGTATAGCTCGGCAGAAAGAGGATGAAGGGGAGATCGTTGCCGACGTTGAAGTCCGCGGTCTGAAAGTTCAGGATGCTGGAGACGAGAACGATCCCGTTCAGCCACATGCCGTAGCGATCCTGCAGGTAACCGGAGAGCGCCGCCGCCCGCGTCGTGCCATAGCTTTCGCCGGCCAGGAACTTGGGCGAGGCCCAGCGGCCGGACCTCGTGGTGTAGAGGCGGATGAACTCGCCCACCGACTGTACGTCCTCTTCCACGCCGTGGAACTGCTCCGGTTTCTCTCCCTCCGCGGGCCGGCTGTATCCGGTCGTGACCGGGTCGATGAAGACGAGGTCGGTGAACGCGAGCCATGAGAAGTCGTTGTCCACCAGCCGGTAGGGGGGCGGCAGAGGCTTTCCCTCGTCGGTCATCACCACGCGCTTGGGCCCTACTGCGCCCAGATGCAGCCACACGGAGGACGAGCCTGGACCGCCGTTGAAGGTGAAGGTGATCGGACGCTGCGCTGAGCCGCCGTCCCTGGAATAGGCGACGTAAAAAATATTGGCCTTCAACTTCCCATTCTCGTCTTTCATCGGCATGTAGCCGGCGGTGGCCGTGTACCGGAACGGCTTTCCGTCGATCCGGATCTCGTGGTGGGTGACGGTCGGCGGTTTCTCGGGGGGCGCCTTCTCTTCCGGCTTCTTCTCTTTGCGGTCCTTCTCCGCGGCCTGCTCCTCCGCGGGGCTGGGGGAGGGTGAGGGCGTCGGCCGCCTCTGGGCCCGGGCGCCGAGCGGCGCGAAGGTCAGGATCGAAATGGCCGCCAAGGCGGAAGCGAAGAGTCTCCGTCGAATGGGCATACCCGATTTCTCCTTTACGAAGGCGGGAGTCTACATGGGCGGACATATGATCGCGTCCTGCCAAGCCGCCATGATCTCCGAAGCTTTCGCCGGCCGGATCGGAGCCCGATTCTGGCTGCTCGCCCTGGCGCAAGCGGCGCACAGCATCGAAGAGATGCGGACAGGTCTCTACGATTTCATGTGGGAGGCCACGGTCCAGCTCGGCCTGCCGCGAATGGGGATGTCGGCGGTAACTTTTGCGGTGGTCAACATGGCGATCATCGCCGTTCTCCTCGGCCTCGTGCCCTTCGTCGGCGGAGAGCGCCCGTGGTCGCTGGCCGTGGCCTGGATCGTGGCGATCGTCGAAGTCGCCAACGGCGTCGGCCATCTGACCGGAGCGGTGATTTTCCGGCGGTACGTCCCCGGCGCGGCAACGGCGCCGCTCCTGATTCTTGGCGGTATCGCCATGATGAGCGCGTTGCGACGTCCGGGGAAAGAGGCGTAGGCCCGGCAGGGCAACGGAGGCCGGTATGAAGAGGGTGCTGGGGCTCGCATCGCTGATCCTCCTGCTGGCCGCGGCGGCCACGAAGGCTCAGGACGGATCGGCGGTGATCCGCAAGGCTGCGGACGATTATTGGGCGTTTCTTCTCGAGGAGCGCCCGGACCTGCGCATCGAGAGAGGGTTGCCGGTCGAGCACTTCCCCGATCCGTCGCTCGCGCACTGCGAGAAGAACGCGGCGTTCGGCAAGGAGCTCCTGTCCCGGCTCTCCGGCATCTCGGAAAAGCAGCTGGCCCACGAGGACGCGCTCACCCTCGAGGTTCTGCGGGAAGAGGCCCGCGATCTGTCGCAAGCGCCCGCCTTCTACTGGTTGAGCTTTCCCGTGACGCCCTACACCTTCCGCGAGTTCGCGACGAGCCAGGTCTTTGCCGCGCACGCTCTGGGAAGCAAAGCCGACACCGATCACTACCTGATGCTCCTCGCGCAGTATCCCGCCCTCATCCGCACGCTCGAGGCGAAGCTCAAGGAGCAGGAAAAGCGAAAAATCCTTCTGGCCCGGCCGGAGATCCCTCTCGTCGTTGGGGCGCTCGCGGCTTCCGGAGCGCCGAGAGAGCAGAACCTTTTCTGGGTCCGCTCGGAGCGGCTCGGGTCGCTCAACGCTTCGGACCGCGCGGATTTCGTCTCCCGGCTCTCCGCGATGATCGAGGATCAGGTGCGTCCCGCCGTGGCGAGCCTGACCGCTTATCTCCAGGGCGAGTACTCGAAGAAGGCGCCGGAGGCGGTAGGTCTGTCGCAGTATCCCGATGGGACCCGGTGCTATCGCGAGCGCGTCCGGCGCACGACCAGCCCCGCGGAGACGCCGGAGCAGATTCACCAGATCGGGCTCGCCTCGATCGCGAAACTGAACGTGGCGCTCGACGCCGTGCGCCGCCAGGTCGCGTTCCAGGGATCGCTCGCCGACTTCCGCCGTTTCCTGAAGACCGATTCGCGGTTCTTCGCCAAAACGCCGGAGGAGGTCGGAGAGCGCCTGATGGCGGCCCAGAACCGAATTCTTCCCAGGATTCCCGAGTTCTTCGGCCGGACGCCGAAGGCGAAGTTCGGCGTGGAGCGGCTGGAGCCGCAGCTGGAGGGCTCGGTGACCTTCGGCTATTACCAGACGCCGACGCCGCAGGAGCCGGCCGGCCATTACAAGTACAACGGCTCGAAGCTCAACGAGCGGAGCCTTCTTTTCGCCGCGGCCCTGATCGCGCACGAGCTGGTTCCCGGGCACCACTTTCAGATCAACTTGCAGAAAGAGAACGAGACTCTGCCGAAGTTCCGACGCGAGACCTACTACACCGCGTTCACCGAAGGATGGGGCGAGTACGCTTCGGATCTGGCCGACCAGATGGGCATGTACGCCGACCCGTACGACCGGGCCGGGCGCCTGGCCATGGATCTGTTTCTGACCAGCCGTCTGGTCGTGGACACCGGAATGAACTTCTACGGCTGGCCTCGGGAAAAAGCCATTGCCTACATGAAAGAGAACACGCTCCAATCGGACACCGAGATCGACACCGAGACGCTGCGCTACTCCTGTGACCTGCCGGCTCAGGCCCTCGCGTACAAGATAGGTATGCGGCAGCTGGTCGCGCTGCGGGAGAAGGCGCGCAGCGAGCTCGGCCCCGCCTTCGATATCCGCAAATTCCACGACGCGGTTCTCGGCTCGGGGTCGCTCCCGCTCGACGTGCTCGCCCGACACGTGGACTGGTTCATTCAGAAGGCGAAGGAGGAAGGAGGTAGGAAGTAGAACGTAGAGAGATCCCTACCACCTTCGTCCTTCCACCTACGTCCTTAACGGCATCACTCCCGTCCGCGACGCGGGCAGCCGGACGGTGAAGGTGGCGCCCCCGCCGGAATCGTTCGTTGCGGAGATCGCGCCGCCATACCCTTCCACGATGGTCTTGACGATCGCGAGGCCGAGCCCGGTATGCCGGCGGCCGCGCTGGCCGCCGTCCGGGCGGTAGCTGAAGAAGCGGTCGAAGATCTTCGAAGCGTGGGACGGCGGGATTCCCGGTCCCTGGTCGGACACCGAAACCGCGGCTCCGTCGGCCGAACGTCTGAGAAGAACGCGAACCTCCGCGCCGTCGGGGGAGAAGCTCGCGGCGTTGTCGATCACGTTCTCGAACGCCTGAGTCAGCCGCGCGGGCGCCGCGCGCACGGTGATCACCTCCTCGGGCATCTCCAGCAGGAAACGGATTCGCCCGTTCTCCCGGAGCCGGAAGCGCTCGGCGATCTGCTCGAGGAGTCCGTTCAAGGGGACGGCGACCTGCTCCTCGGCCTCGAGGCGCGCGTCGATGCGGGTGATTTCCGCAAGCTCGGAGAGCTGGTGCTCCATGCGCGCCACCTCTTCGAGGACCACGCCCTGGAAGCGCCGGCGCTCCTCGCGGTCGCCGACGTCCGCCAGCATCTCCATGGACGCACGGATCGAGGCCAGAGGGTTCT
>DATFTF010000242.1:0-3344 GCA_035262245.1 Thermoanaerobaculia bacterium | reverse complement strand
GCCCGCGTTGTAACCCGCGAGACCGAGATACCAATCGTGGAATAGGAGATTCAGGTATTTCAGATATTTCGCGGCCGCCCGCGTGGCCTTCTCCGGGTCGCTCCTCTGGTCCACGACGGCGTTGGCCGTCAGGCCGTATTGGCGTCCGGTTCGGAGCATGAACTGCCAGATTCCGTGGGCCGCCCGGGGCGAGCGGGCGTGGGGAATGAACGACGACTCGACCAGGGCGACCTGGGCGAGGTCCCTGGGGATCCCTTCTTCCTCGAAGATCTGATGGATCATCGGCAAGTAGCGCCCGGACCGGGCGATTCCCCGGCCGATGACGTCGTGCAGGTCGTTCTGGAAGACAGCCATCACCTTCAGGACGGCCTCGTTGACGACGATCGGGATGTCGGGAGCCTCCCCGCCGGAGTCGCTCGCCACCGCGCTGGCAGCCGCGGAGATCGCCTCTTCGGAGGCCACCGGCGTCTCGATCTTGCGGAGCTCCGGAGCGATGTGATCTTCCGCGACCGCGGCCTCGTCCACCGGGGCGGCGAGCGCCTCGTAACGCAGGATCGACTCGAAGAGATCGGTCGAGAACGCCAGGATCTCGGGGCTGGCGGGCGAGGTCTCGCCCACCGGCCGGATCGCGTCGATTGCCCGGCCGAAGTAGTCGGCCGCACAGACGAAGTCGCCCGAGAGCGCCGCCTCCCGTCCGAGCTGGAAGATCTCCGTCGCGCGGTCCATAGCGGCCTGCTCCGGAGAGGGGGGCGGCGACGGCGCCGGTTCGGTCCGACGCGGTCCGGACGCGCAGCTCACCGCGGCGAGGAGAGCGGCGATCGCGGCGGCTCTCTTCGCCAGAAGAGCGGGACCTCTTTTTTGCATTCGGAAAAGGGTAAAACGCGAGTGTGCTCTAAGGCAAAGCTTTTTGAAGCTCAGTGTTGTCTCCGTGGGAGGACAAGGCGACGCGGCGGCCCGCCGCGAGGGTTTACTTTCCGAGGATGTGAAATTTGAGCGAGAGCAGGAGCTTCTCGATGTCCTGCTGGGTGTGGAGCTCGATCGAAAACGTCTTTTCTTCGCCCACCAGTTTCTTGGTGTCGTCCTCGATCCGCAATCCGATCGTGACCTGGCGACCCTGGGCCAGCTCGCGCTGAGGGATCTTCACCTCGAAGATGCGGTTGATCTCCTTGCGGTGGTTGAGACTCGAAGCGAGCAGGTCGTCGATCGAGATCCCCGCAGTCGGTCTACGCGGAGCGGAGCGATCCGGAGCGGGCGTAGTCATCGGCGTCGCCGTGGTGGTCGTGCTCTTGCGCAGCTTTTCGAGCTCGGCCAGGATGTCGATGTTCGACCGCACGCGCACGTGCTTCACTTCGGCCTGAGCCATCGCCGCGGGCTCTTTCACCTGCGGCGTCTCGGCGAAAGAGACCTCTCCGATCTCCACAGGCTCGGCGGATGCCTCCACCTCGGGCAGCGGCGCGTCGAGAGAGTTCAAGGCGTCTTCGAACTCGTTGACCGTCTCGACGTCGTCGGCGTCGAACGCCTCTCTCATTGCGGGAGGCGGCGGAGATGGGATCTCCCGAAAGTCGGGTGGCGGCGGCGGCGCAGGCGGAGGAGAAGGCTTCCGAGGCGGTGGGGAGAGGTCCTTGAGCTCCACCGGCTGCGGCGCTCTGGTCTCCCGCGGTCGCGTCGCGGCGGGCGGACGCGGAGGCGGAGCGGGGGCCGCCGGGGCGGGCTTCGGCGCGGGCTTGGGGACAGCCGGGGCCGGCCGTGCCGAAGCCGCCGGCGGAGGCGAGGGCGCAACCAGTTTGCCGGTGACAGCGGAGGAAGGCGCCGCGCGCGGAGTCGGCGGCGCGGCCGCGGCGGACGGCGGCGGCGTCGCGCTCACGACGGGCATGCGAGAGGCCCTCTCGTCGCCCAGCATTCGTTTCTTCAGCGATCGCAGCGTCAGCTTGGAGACCGCCTTCAAGGTCTCGAAGACGCCCTGCCCCAGGACCGCGCAGGCCTCGTAGCTTTCGTACTTGTGCCCGGGATTCAGGCTCTCCTGCAGCTCGTCGACGGGGAGGATGTTGGAGAGATCGCGTTTGTTGAATTGAAAGACGAGGGGAAGATCCTCCAGCTTCAGGCCGATCTCGGCGAGGTTGGAGCGCAGATTATTCAGGCTCTCGACATTGGCCTCTTTCATCGCCCGCTGCGAGTCGGCGACGAAGACGATGCCGTCCACTCCCTTCAGAACCAGCTTTCGAGTCGTGTTGTAGAAGACCTGTCCCGGCACCGTATAGAGTTGAACGCGGGTCTTGAAGCCGCCGATGATGCCGACGTCTAAGGGAAGCAGGTCGAAGAACAGGGTCCGGTCGGTCTCCGTCTCCAGCGACACCATCTCGCCACGGGACCCGGGTGACGTGCGCCCGTAAATGTGATGGAGGTTCGTGGTCTTTCCGCACAGACCAGGACCGTAGTACACGATCTTGGCCGCCATCTGCATGGTGGCGTAGTTGAAGAAGACCATCGATTGATTATGCGCCGGCCCGACCCGGCGTATCCGGAAATTCTACCATCAGGCCGAGGCGCAAACCCTTAATGCGAAACGACAAGAGGGTTCGCCGGCGAACCGGTGCGACGGAGTGTTTTACGTCTCGTCGGTCTCCACGGCTGCCCGGATCTCGTCTTCCTTCCCCCGCCCGCGGGTGCGCTCGAGGGTCTCGCGAGCCATGATCCTGTAGGCGGCCAGGGCCTCGGGGATACCCTGCAGAGCCGATCGGTGGGCGCGCACGGTGCCCACGTCGCGGCGCGCGATGGCGCCCGTCAACGCCTCTTCGAAGCTGCGCGACACGGCCGCCGCCGTCTCGCGGGACGAGAGGTCGGCCAGCGCCGCCCGCGCTACGTCCTCGGGGATTCCGATCCGAGACCAGATTCGAGCGGCCAGCGAGACGGTGGCCAGGGATCCCGCCGCGGCCAGCGTCGCGGCGGCGTGGTAGCGGGGCTTGGCCTCCTCGGCGAGTCGATGCCCATGGGCCCCAAGCGCTCGCGCGATGCGCTCGCCCAGCTCCACGGCAGCCGGGTCCCCTTCGACCGCCACGAAGGTCCCTTCCCAGAGCTCGTTGGGCGCTCCGGAAAAGGGGCGCAGCGGATGCAGGGAGCCCAGAGTGGCTCCTTTGGCCGAGAACGGCTCGAGCTCTCGAGCCGGAAGCGCGCCGGAAAGATGGAACGCAGCCCGGCAGGAGACGCGCGGCGCGAGGGCTGCGGATACCGAGCGAATCGCATCATCGAGAACGCCCAGAACGAGGATGTCGCAGTCGAAAGCGGCGGCGTCCAGGATCCGGCCCTGCCCTCCGCCGACCCCGATCACCGCTTCCTGCGCCGCCTCC
>DATFTF010000241.1:0-5629 GCA_035262245.1 Thermoanaerobaculia bacterium | reverse complement strand
GGTTCGCGAGCGAGTCTCGCGGCTGACCGGAAGCCGCATCGCGGCGGCGATCGTTTTCGATCGCGATTTCGAGGCCGCCGAGCGCGACAGCTTTTATCGGCTTGCCGCCTCGGACACCCCGGTCCCCGAAGATTTCTCGATCGAAGGGCGCGTCATCCGATACGAGTGCGAGTCCGAGGACGCCGACAAGTGGCGGCTGGCTCTGGAGATCTATCTCGTCAAGGCATTCCGCTCGCCGCCGCCGAATCCTGCGCCCCATCGCGAGACGGGAATCCGAGCCCGCGCCGGGTTCCGCAAGCTGCACTTAGGGTAGTCGCCGGCTTGCAGCGCAGACGGTCGCTCCGCGAGCGGCGCTGCAACGTTTCCAGACGAGCCGGGCCGGGAGCTTCGCGCGCGGCGGACGGGGGCTAGGACCGGAGGCGACTCTTTACCGGATTGATTGCCCGCCATCCACCCTCACGATCTGGCCGGTCAAGAACGTGGGTCCGGCCAGGAGGAAGAGAACGGTTCGGGCGACATCGTCGGGATCCCCGCTGCGCTGCAGGAGCGTCTTTCGGGCGTAGCGCTGCGCCACATCGGGTGGCGTCCCCTCCGGAACGAGGACAGTGCCGGGGGCGACTCCGTTGACGGCAACCGACGGGGCGAGCTCCACGGCGAGCGCGCGAACGAGCCCCTCCACGGCGGCCTTGGAGACGGCGTGCGCCAGGTATCCCTTGGGCGGGTCGGAAGCCATCAGGTCGGAGATGAGTACGATCCTCCCGCCCCGGCGCTCGAGCATGGCCGCAGCTTCGCGGGCGAGAAGAAAACCGGCCCGGGCATTGACGGCCATGGAGTCGTCCCACATCGCTTCCATTGTCTCCTCCAGCGGAGCCCGGTGGAAGTTCGAGGCCGAGTGAACGAGAAAATCGAGATCGCCGATCTCGCGGGCCGCGGTCCGAACGAGCTCGCGACACTCCGCCGGGCGGGAGAGATCCGCGGCCAGAACCACGGCTCGCCGCCCCAGGCTTTCGATCTCGCGGGCCGCGCTGGCGGCCTCCTCCCGGGAGGATCGGTAGTGAAGGACGAGATCGCAGCCGGCCCCGGCCAGGCTAAGAGCGATGGCTCGACCCACGCGCACCGCGGCGCCTGTGACGAGCGCCGTCTTCCCGGACAATAGCCTCTCGGACACGTCTCATCGTAACCTTTGGCCGGCGAAGCCCGTATTCCGAATGAATCGGTCGACCGAGGGTTCATGAAGAAATCGTGTGCCCGGCTTGCCTCGGTTTTCCTTTGCCTTCTCTGGGCTTCGTCTGCCCGCGCCGGGTCGGTGCGAGGCCGCCTGATCGACGCCGCCGGCATTCCGATCGCCGGGGCCAGCGTTCAATGGTTCCCGTACCGCGACGCCGACCAAACACTCCTCGACCAGACGTTCGGCAAGGATGCGTCCGCTCTGGGCGAAATCAAGACCGACGCCTCGGGGAACTTTCGGCTTCCTCTCGAGAAGCCGGGCGTCGAGGTCGGCCTTCTCGTCCGTCCGGCCGGGCTTCCCTCGATCCGCTTGGAAGGGCCTTTCGAGGCGGGGGAGGACACGGATCTTTTCGACATTCCGGTTCCCGCTGCGCAGAAAGTGGCCGGCTCGGTCGTCGACGAGAGCGGGAAGCCGATCTCCGGCGCTCGTGTGATCGCCCGCGGAAGCGAGGCGCTGGCGGGCAACGACGCGGTCAGCTTCGCGGAAACGCGCACTCTTCCCGACGGCACCTTCTCCATGCCCGACGCGCCTCCCGGGCCCCGGGTCCTGACGGCCATTGCCGCGGGTTACGTGCGCTCTCCCCGGATTCAGATCGAGGCGCGCGCCGACGAGCGGCTGGTGCTGCGGCCGGGAGGCACCATCCGGGGCGTGCTGCACGACGCATCGGGACAGGCCGTGGCCGGCGCGATCGTCGTCGCCGGTGAGCTCGCCGCGCAGACCGATTCCGCCGGCCGCTTCGAAATCTCCGGAGCGCCGCCCGGCACGGAGGACCTGCGCGTCGTCTGGAAGGACGACTTCGCGGCCCGGGCCGACGGGGTCCGGGTCAAGAAGGGCGAAGCCTCAAACGTCGATCTGAAGCTCGCGAGGGCCGCACCGATCGCCGGCACGGTGGTGGAGGAGAAGACGAAGCGGCCGATCGCCGGAGCGCGCGTCACGGCCTCCGTCGCGGCAGCCGGACCCTTCCGCCGGCGGAGCCCGGGGGAGCGAACCGCTCGCACCGACGCGCGCGGACGCTTCCGGCTCGGCGGTCTGGCCAGCCATCCCTATTCCATCGAAGCGAGCAAAGACGGATACCTGACCTCGACGCTCCCCAACCTCGCGACGTCGGTGGTCCGGTCGGGCACCGCCAATCTCGCTCTGCGCCGCGCGGCGAGTCTGGCCGGCAAGATCGTGGACGAAAAGGGCCAGCCGGTCGCCGGCGCTCGGGTCTCGGTCGCTCAGGAGTTCAATCCCCGGATGATCCGCAGGCGCGGGCTGGCCGCCGCGGCGCAGGCCATTCTCGCCGGCGGAGCCTTGAGCGGTACGGACGGATCGTTCCGTCTGCGCAACATCGCGCCGGAACACAACCTGGAACTGGAGGCGAGCAAGTCCGGCTTTGCCACCGCGCGCCAGCCGGGAATCACGCTGAAGTCCGGCGATGCGGTCGCCGGGATCTCTCTGGTTCTCCGAAAAGGGCTGGCGGCGCGAGGCCGGGTGGCCGACAGATCCGGCAAGCCGGTCGCGGGCGCGCAGATCTGGCTGGTCTTTCAGGAAAGCGGCGGAAGCCGCGGAGCCCAGATGGAGCTGCGGCTGCTCGGAATGGAGCGGCAGAAGCCGGACACGGTCTCCGGCCCGGACGGCGGTTTCGCCGTCGGAGGCCTCTCTGCGGGCCAGTACTCGGCCGTGGTTTCCAGGGACGGCTTCGCTCGGAAGAGCGTCGCCGCGCTGGAGGTCAAAGCGCAGGGAGAGAACGTCTGGCCTGCCATCGCGCTCGCGCCCGGGGTGGCGCTCGCCGGAATGGTGCGCGACTCGACCGGCCTGGCGATTCCCGGAGCGCAGATCCTGGTCGTCGATCCGGGAGGCGGGGGACGGACCGGCGACACGAGCTCGGGTCCCGATGGGAGGTTCGCCGTGGGCGGCCTGACCGCGGAACATCCGTTGATGCTCAACGTTTCGGCTCAGGGCTACACGACGGCGCAGCGTGAAGCGACGCCTCCGGCGCAGGATCTCGCGATCGTCCTGAAGAGCGCGGCCACCATCCGCGGTCGTGTCGAAGACGCCGACGCCAAGACGCCGGTGACCGATTTCACCGTGGGCACGCGGAGCGGGGGAGGAGGCCGGTTCGTCCTCCAGGTGGGCGGGGCCGGCGGCGACCACGCGTTTCACTCCGACGACGGGACCTTCGAACTGGGCGACGTCGCTCCCGGGAAATGCACCGTGCACGTCACCGCCTCCGGCTACCGCGCCGCCGATGTGTCGGGCGTCGAAGTCGCGGAAGGCACGGTCCGGGAAGGCGTCGTTTTTTCGTTGAAGAAAGGAGGAGGTCTCTCCGGAAGAGTCCTCGACCCACAACTGGGAACCGGTGTCCCCAACGCGATCGTGACCTACCAGTCCTCAGGATCGGGCGGGATGGGAGGTGGCGCGGCCTTCCTGCGCCTGGGAGGGGCAGGCAACTCTTCAACGGCCACCGACGCGGACGGACGATTCTCTTTCGACGGGCTTCCGGACGGAAAAATCCAGGTCACCGCCTCGCATTCCGACTATCTCGACGTCACGCAGGAGGTCGACCTGTCCAAGCAGTCGACCGCCGATCTGACGCTGGGCACTGGAGGATCCATCGCGGGCTCGGTCGTGGGGCAGGATGGCCGCACTGGAATCCCCGGCGCTCAGGTGTCGTTGAACCCGGAGGGGGACGCCGCGATGCGCTTCGGAAGCGGAGACGCGACGCGCGCCGACGGTTCGGGAGCTTTTCTTTTCGATCATCTTCAGGCCGGTCGCTACCAACTCATGGCCCAGAGCAGCGACGGAAAAACCATCGACCAGGAGGTGTCGCTCTCCGACGGGCAGCGCTTGACCGGAGTCCTCCTGCAGATGGCCAGCGGGACGCTGCTTCAGGGAACGGTGTCCGGGCTCCCGGCGGGCCAGCTGGGAGGCGTCCGAGTCTCCGCGAGCGCCGCCAGCTACAGCGACAACACGACGACCGACGACGGCGGCAACTTCACGCTGCACAACGTCCCTTCGGGGGCGGTTCGCCTGAACGCGGCGACTTCGTTCGTTTCGGGACGCTCGACCTCCACTTCCATCGTGATTCCCGACGGCGCTCCCCAGTTCAGCGCTCAGATCGTCTTTCAGGGCGCCTCCCGGCTCTCCGGCCGGGTCTCGCGCGGAGACGCGCCGCTGCCGGGAGTCTTCGTCAACGCCATCCCGCTTGATTCCGCGGTGGCCGCCGGAGGCGGGCGCGCCTCAGGTCAAACCGACGACAACGGGCAGTACGCGCTCGAGGGCCTGAGCGACGGCGACTACTCCGTGAACCTCTCCGGCCAGGGAGTTGGATACCATCGCAATTTCACGGTGAGCGGCGACACCCCTGGCGATATCGCGCTGCCGCCCATACAGCTGGCGGGCACCGCCACGGAGTCCGGATCCGGCGAGCCGCTGGACAACGTGACGGTCCAGATGCAGGCGCAGACTCCCCCCGGAGGGTCCCCGGGCGGCCGGTTCGGCGGTATGAAGATGGCCACGGCCGACTCGACCGGTCATTACTTCATCGACGACGTGGATCCGGGCACCTATCAGGTCACCGCGCGCCGCGACGAGTATCAGGCCTCGACCCAGACCGTCACCGTCGGAGGTGAATCGGCGACCCTGAACTTCGCTCTGCAACGGGGCGAGGGAGTGTCGATTCGGGTCGCCGACGGCCTGACCGGGATTCCGCTTCGGGGCGTGATCGCTTCCGCCGTGGATGGGACAGGCGCCGTGACGTTTCAGGGCTCGATCTCGCTCGATTCGACGGGCAAGGGGGAGATCGGCTCCCTGGCGCCGGGCCAGTATGTGGTGCACGTTTTCTCCGACGGCTATGCGGCTCGGGCCGCGGTCGTGACCGCTCCGTCGCCGCTCGTTACGGTGGCCCTTACGCCGGGAGGCCGGCTCGAGGTCGCCGCTCCGGCGGCCTGGACGGGCCGCCTCGTGGATTCGGCGGGGCTGCCCTACTCCACGGGCCCCTTCCGCTCCGACGGGAGGATCAACGGTTCGGCTCCCGTCGCCTCCTGGGACCACCTGGCTCCCGGCTCCTACCAGCTCCTGGTGGCCTCCCAGGGAAGGGAAGCGCCCTTTCCTTTCACGGTTGTGGAAGGCCAGACCACGCGGGTGAACCTGGCGTCGAGCCAGTAGCCGTCGCCTGCGCGGAGTTCGTCGATCTGCGCCTGGTGGGCGCACCGGCGGTCCGCTCGGCCGGATGCGGCCTCGACGGCCCGCCTGATCGACGAACTCCGCTCCGGCTCCCGCAACGCGAGTCGTTTCGCGAATCCAGTTCGCGAAACTTGGTCGCGTTGCGAAGGGTTACGACGAGGCGGGGCCTCGATAGCGCAAGGCATAGGCCCGCGGGTTGTCCATCAGGTCGTGGTTGTCGGAGAAGGCCGCGAA
>DATFTF010000240.1:0-2812 GCA_035262245.1 Thermoanaerobaculia bacterium | reverse complement strand
TCCCGCCTTGCAAGTCACGGACGATCCGGGAGATCGGGCCCCGGCCCCCGGGCTGCGGCGCTTTTCGGCAGGGCGGCCGCCTGCTACCATTGGATTCACGGAGGATTGGAGCCGCCCGGCCGCACGGCGGAGGCGGAAGTTGTATGCACCCGCTCGACACACGAAGCCGCATGATCTTGAAGGAGATCATCCGTCTGCATGTGGATACCGGAAAGCCGGTTTCCTCCAGGGCCCTTTTCAAGGCCAACCGTTTCGACCTCTCGCCGGCCTCGATCCGCAACATCATGGCTGACCTGACCGATTCCGGTTTTCTGGCCCAGCCGCATACGTCGGCCGGCCGGATCCCCACGGACCGCGCATATCGCCTCTACATCGACGAGCTGATGCGCAACCGCAAGATCACCGCGGACATCCGCGAGCAGGTCGACTCGGATCTCGCCTCGGCCGGAGGAGAGATCTCCGGCTTGTACCAGGCGGCTTCGCGCCTCCTCTCGCGACTCTCCGGCGAGGTCGGGTTCGTCGTTGCGCCGGACGCCTTTCATACCGTGGTCAAGAGCCTCCGCTTTCTGGCCGTCGCGCCGGGCAAGGTCCTGGTCGTCCAGATCAACGAACCCGACGTGGTCCAGTCGCAGGTGCTCGAGACGAGCGGTGATTACAGTCAGGCAGAGCTCGACAGCCTTTCCGATCGGCTGACACGCGAATTCTGCGGCCGCACGCTGCACGAGGTGCGCCGCCGCTTGATCGACGCCATGACCGAGGAGAAGGCGATCTGCGACCGGATGCTCGCCCGCGGCCTGTCGCTGGGACGGCGCGCGCTCGAGCGCGGCGACGGCGAGGATCGGGTCTACTTCGACGGCACTTCGAAGCTCCTGGAGGTGCCCGAGTTCGCCGACGTGCAGTCGGTGCGCCGGATCTTCCGCACCCTCGACGAGAAAGCGAGGCTGATCGATCTGGTGGCGCGGTACCTGGACTCGGAGAAGCCCTGCGTGCTTCTGGGTTCGGAGACCGGCCTGACCGGCGATCCGCGTCTGTCGGCAGTCTTGACCTCCTACGGAACGGGAGAGACACTGACCGGAATGCTCGGAGTCATCGGCCCCGCCCGGCGGGAGTACACGCGGGTCATTCCGGTCGTGGAGCTGCTGGGCCGCGCCCTCTCGGAACGCCTGGAAGGGCGTGATCCGGGGCGCGAGGAACCCCTGGAATGAGCGACGACCAGCGGCCCCCGGTGATCGAAACCTCGGAGGCGGATCCCGACCGGATCGAGGTGGAGGATTCCGGCCAGACGCTGGAAGACGCGCTGGCCGAGGAAGAACGCTCTGCGATCACCGCCGCGGAGACCAAGCTCCGCTCGGTGATGCACGATCTCGAGGACCTTCGGGATCGCCACAAGCGCAAGCTTGCCGACTTCGAGAACATGCGCAAGCGCACGGAACGGGAGAAGAGCGATTACTACCGCACCGCTCTCGCCGGTTTCCTGCGCGACCTTCTGCCCGTCGTGGACAGCTTCGAGAGCGCCCTGGCGCACGCGCCGGCCGAGGCCCTGCAGACCGATTTCGGCCAGGGCGTCGCGCTCATCGGCCGCCAGGTCTCCGACCTCCTCAAGAAATACGGGCTGACCGAAGTCGACACCACCGGAATGTTCGATCCGAACGTCCACGAAGCGGTGGCGACGGAGGAATCGCAGGATTCGCCCAAAGACGTCATTCTCGAGGTCCTGCGCAAGGGTTACGTGCTTCACGATCGGCTTCTGCGCCCGGCCTGGGTGAAGGTCGCAGTCCGTCCCGACGAAGCCGCTACGCCGGAATCGGACTGAGCGGGCGGAGGAGGAGCGCTTGGGCAGAATCCTCGGTATCGATCTGGGCACCACCAACTGCTGCGTGGCCGTCGTGGAAGGGGCCACGCCTCAGGTCCTGACCAACCGCGAGGGGAGCCGAACCACCCCCTCGATCGTCGGGTTCACGGAGGACAACGAGCGCCTGGTCGGCCAGATCGCCAAGCGGCAGGCGATCACCAACCCGATGAATACGGTGTTCGCCGTCAAGCGCCTGGTCGGGCGCAAGTACGAGTCGGAAGAGACGCAGCACGCGCGCGAGATCCTGCCCTACGAGATCGTCCGCGCCGTCAACGGGGACGTCAAGATCCGCGCCCGCGCCCGGGAGTACAGCCCCGAGGAAATCTCCGCCTTCATCCTGAAGGAGATCAAGGAATTCTCCGAGGAGGCGCTGGGCGAGGAAATCAACGAAGCGATCATCACGGTGCCGGCCTACTTCGACGACGCCCAGCGGCAGGCCACCCGCGACGCGGGCAGGATCGCCGGCCTGGAAGTGCTGCGCATCATCAACGAGCCCACCGCGGCCGCGCTGGCCTACGGTCTGGAGCGGCGGGGCAGCGAGATCGTCGCGGTCTACGATCTCGGCGGCGGGACCTTCGACATCACCATCCTCCAGATTGGCGACGGCGTCTTCGAGGTGAAGGCGACGTCGGGCGACACGTTCTTGGGCGGCGAGGACTTCGACCAGCGGATCATCGACTGGCTGGTGGCCGAGTTCCAGACGGCGAATGGCATCGACCTGCGCCGGGACAAGCTGGCGCTGCAGCGCCTCAAGGAGGCGGCGGAGAAGGCGAAGATCGAGCTGTCGGCCGCCACGACCAGCAGCATCAACCTGCCCTACATCACCGCCGGCCCGGCCGGTCCGTTGCACCTGGACGTGACGTTGAGCCGGGCCGAGTTCCAGCGGATGACGCAGGATCTGCTGGACCGGTGCAAGAAGCCGTTCGAACTGGCGATCAAGGACGCCAACATCCGTGTCGG
>DATFTF010000239.1:0-21910 GCA_035262245.1 Thermoanaerobaculia bacterium | reverse complement strand
GGCGCGTCGTGCCGACGGGCCAGCGTTCGGCGATCAAGCCGATGACCGTCGAAGAAGCAGCGATGCGCATGGACGGCTCTCCGGAGGAGATCCTGGTCTTTCGCGATGCGGCCAGCCAGCGCATCTCCATCCTCTACCAGCGGCGCGACGGCGACCTGGGATTGATCGTTCCCGAATGCTGAGCCGTGGCGGGCGGAGGAGAGCTTGAGCGCGCCCGAACCGGTCGCGGTCGGCATCGATCCTCGCCTGATCTTTCCTGATCTGTCGGGCCGGACTCGCGAAGAAGTTCTCACGGATATCGCCGGAAGGCTCGCCGGAGCCGGCGCAGTGCGCGACGCGGAGGACCTGAGCCGCCGCCTGATCGAACGCGAGGCCCTGGGGTGCACAGCGCTCGGCGGCGGGATCGCGATCCCTCACTGCAAGCTGAAGGAGTTGAGCGATGTCGTCCTGGCCGTCGGGCGCCGGCCGGGAGGCGTGGACTTCGGCGCGCCGGACGGAGCGCCGGTCACCATCCTGCTGCTGGTTTTGTCACCCGCCCAGATGCCGGGGCTTCATCTTCAAGCCCTGGCCAGAGTCTCGCGATGGCTCAGGACCCCGGCTGTGGCCGACGGCCTGCGGCGGGCCCAGACCCGTGAAGACATCGTCGAAGCGATCCGTGGCGCGCCGGCGGGCGCGTCGACGGCGCACGCATGAAGGAGAACCGATGAGCGGAACGCGCGATTCGGCGTCCCAGGTCCGGTTGACGGCGGAGGTCCTGCGCGGCCCGGCGCTGGCAGACCTCGGCATGCGGGTCGTCGCCGGACAGTCCGGTTTTCAGCGTCCGATTTCCTGGGGAAGGATCCAGAGGCCGGGCCTCGCCCTGGCGGGCTTTCTCCCCTTCATCAAGCCCGGGCGGATCCAGATTGTGGGGGAAAGCGAGCTGCACTACTTCGCCACGATGCCCGCGGAGCTCCGGCGCGAACGCCTGGCGGCAATCTGTGCTCTTCCGGTGGCCGCCTTCGTGGTGACCAAGGGCCAGAAGGTTCCCCAGGAGCTGTCGACGGAGTGCGAGCGGCGGAGCGTCCCGTTGCTCGTTTCGGACCAGACTACCTCCGTCGTCATCCAGTCGATCACCCGGGTCCTCGAGGACGAGCTGGCGCCGTCGACGACCGTGCACGGCGTCCTGGTGGACGTCTACGGGATGGGCGTTCTTCTCCTGGGCGAGTCGGGGATCGGAAAGAGCGAATGCGCCCTCGACCTCATCCAGCGGGGGCACCGCCTGGTGGCCGACGACGTGGTCGAGATCCGCAAATATCCCAACGGCTCGCTGGTGGGCCGCGCCGCGGAGATGATCCGGTACCACATGGAACTGCGGGGCATCGGGATCATCAACATCAAGCATCTCTTCGGCGTCTCGGCGGTCCGCGCCTCCAAGTCGATCGAGCTGGTGATCGAGCTCGAGCGCTGGGATCCCGCCAAGCGGTACGACAGGCTCGGCCTGGACGGCGAGTCGTACTCCATTCTCGACCGGCCCCGCCCCTTCCTGCGCCTTCCGGTGGCCTCGGGCCGCAACATCGCCCTGCTCATCGAGATCGCGGCGCGCAACGAGCTGCTGAAGTCTCAGGGATACGATGCGGCCAAGGAGTTCGCCCTGAAGGTGGACGAGCAGATCGCCCGCAACATGCAGGCGCCGGCCCGCCGACGCGCTTGACACCGCCTCGCCGCAAAGGTCGGTCGGTCGGGCCCCGCCGCCGGCCTCCCGGACAGAAACGGGCGCCGGCGGGGAAGGCTCCGCCGGAAAGCCTGGTGATCGTCACAGGGCTCTCCGGATCGGGCAAGAGCCACGTCAACAAGTGCCTGGAGGACATGGGCTACGTCTGCGTGGACAATCTGCCCCTCGAGCTCGTCGAGCCCCTCCTCGCGCGGGTCGAGGCGCCGCGCGTGGGGATCATCCTGGACGTGCGCAATCCCGGCTTCGCCGCCCGTTTTCCCGAGATTCTCGCGCACGTGCGGGAGCGTGTTCCGGCGATGCGCCTGCTCTTCCTGGACGCTTCCGAGGAGTCGCTCATCCGCCGTTTCTCGGAGACTCGCCGCCCGCATCCGCTGGCCGGGGAACGGTCGCTGCTCGAGGCGCTGCGGCGTGAGCGAAAGCTCCTGGAGGACGTCCGTTCCGTGGCCGATGTCGTCGTGGACACGTCGGACATGACCGTGCACGAGCTGCGCTCCTTCATCCAGAAGACGTTCGTGGGCGATCCCTCCCGGACCCGCATGATCATTTCTGCGACGTCGTTCGGCTTCAAATTCGGCGTTCCCCACGACATCGATCTTCTCTTCGACGTCCGGTTCCTGGCCAACCCCCACTTCGTTCCGGAGCTCAAATCCAAGACCGGCGACGATCCCGCGGTCGCGGCCTACATCGAGAAGGACCCCGAGACCTCCCGATTTCTCCAACGGGTCGGCGCCTTCCTGGACTACCTTCTGCCGCTCTTCGAGCGGGAACAGAAGAGCTACCTGTCCATCGGCGTCGGCTGTACGGGAGGGAAGCATCGCTCGGTGTACATCGCCGCACGTCTGGCGACGCTCTTGGCGGCGAAGGGATATCCGGTCCGCGTTTCGCACCGGGACGCCACACGGGGATGACCGGCGCGGCGGGCTGGACTTAGAATCGCCCCAATGACCGGCATTCTCCTGGTGACTCATGGACGGCTCGCCGAAGAGCTTCGGGCCGCGGCCTTGACGATCCAGCCGGACATCTCCCGAATCGTGGCCGTCGCTCTCGAATGGAACCAGACCGGGGAGGACGCGCGGGAGCGCATCGCTCGCGGGATCTCCGAGGCGGAAGACGGGCAGGGGACCGTGATCCTCACCGACATGTTCGGAGGGACCCCCACCAACCTGACGCTTTCGTTCCTGCAGAAGGACCGCGTGGAGATCGTCACGGGAGTGAATCTTCCGATGGTTCTCAAGGCCGCCTCCCTCCAGAAGAGCGGCAAGACGGTTACGGAGATCGCTCATCTGGCCCGGGAGCGGGGCCAACGCTCGATCTGCGTCGCCTCGGATCTGTTGGCGGACGAAAAGGCGGCGCCTCCGGCGGAGCTGGCGCCGTCCCCCGAGCGATGATCGAGCGCGAGCTCGCGATCCGCAATCGGCTGGGCCTGCACGCGCGCGCCGCGGCCAAGTTCGTCCAGACCGCGAGCCGGTTCAAGGCCTCCGTCAAGATCCGCAAGAACGGCGAGGAGGTGGACGGAAAGAGCATCCTGGGTATCCTGCTTCTGGCCGCTTCCCAGGGAACGCGCATCATCGTGACGGCCTCCGGCGAGGATGAGGCCGCGGCCATCGCGGCGGTCGAAGACCTGATCACGCGCAGCTTCGACGAAGAAGAATGAGGAGGAATTGATTCATTGAGTCATTGAGCCATTGAGTGATTGAGCGCACGATCTCGAGCCGGACTCTTCGATGAGTTGTCCCAATCCAACAATGGATCGATGAATCAATGAGTCAATCTCGCTGATGCTTCAGGGCCTCCCCGTTTCGCCCGGCATCGCGGTCGGGCGCGCCGTCATCGTCCGTTTCAGAGGGATGCCTGCTTTCCGTCGGGCCGTCACCGCGCCGGGGCTGGAGGACGAGGAGCGGCGGCTGCGGCGCTCGGCGCGCCGCGCTTCGGAAGCCTTTCGCCAGCAGTCGGCGACGCCAGTGGGAGATATGGGCTCCGAGCTCGGGGCGATCCTGGAGGCCCACGCGATGATCGCCTCCGACGAAACCTTCCTTCAGGCCATCGCCGAAAGAATGCATCGCGAGAGGGCCAATGCGGAGTGGGCGCTGGCCGAGGTGGCGCGCGAGTTCGAGCAGAAGCTGGCAGCTTCCGACGCCGCGGCGATGCGGGAGCGGGCCATCGACATCACCCACGTGGCCGGCGAGATCTCCAGGCACCTGTCGGACAGCGCCCGGTCGCTGCCCGAGGAGCTGCCCCGCGGGTCGATTCTCATCGCCGATGAGCTCTCTCCGCTCGACGCCTCCCGCCTGGATCCGCGGCGCGTTCGGGCGCTGGCGCTGGAGCGGGGCGGGCCGACCTCGCACGCGAGCATCATCGCCCGCTCCTTCGGGCTGCCGGCCGTCGTGGGGATCGGCGGGCTCTGCGAAGCCGTGTCGCCGGAACGCCCCATCATTGTCGACGGCGATCGGGGCCTGGTCGATCCCGCGCCCTCCAAGGAGCGTCTTCGCAAGGGCCTGCTTCGCGTCCGCGAGTCGCGAGAACGCGGCCGCCGGCTGCGGGCGCGGACGGCGGGAGCCGCAGTCACGCGGGATGGAGTGCGCGTGGTGGTTCGCGCGAACATCGAGCTCCCCGAGGAGCTGCCCGCCATCGACCGGTGGCGAGCCGAGGGGATCGGCCTCTTCCGGTCCGAGTTTCTGTATCTGAAGGCGGCCCCGTCGACGCCCACTGTCGAAGAGCAGCGCGACGTCTACGAGCGTCTGATCGCGGCCGCCGCCCCCAATCCGGTGGTCGTCCGGACCTACGACCTGGGCGGGGAGAAAGGGATCGGTCCGGTTGCGGCGGAAAACCCCGCTCTCGGCTTGCGCGGACTCCGTTACTGCCTGGCCCATCCGGAAATCTTCGAGGACCAGCTGACCGCCCTTTGTCTGGCCTCGCGGCGCGGAGACCTCCGCATCCTCCTGCCCATGGTCACCACGCTTTCCGAGCTCCAGGCGGCGCGCCAGCGGCTACTGGCAGTGGCCGGACGCGTGGGCCTCCCCAAGGCCCCGGACCTCGGCGTGATGGTGGAAGTGCCCTCCGCGGCGCTGCTGGCAGGCAAGCTCGCGCCCCTGGCCGAGTTTTTCTCCGTGGGCACCAACGATCTTGCGCAATACGCGCTGGCGGTCGATCGGGCCGATCCCGAAGTCTCCGCACTGTATCGGCCCCTTCACCCGGCGATCCTGACGATGCTCGCTTCCGTGATCGGCGCAGGGGCGCGCTTCGCAAGACCGGTGGCGGTGTGCGGAGAGCTGGCTTCCGACCCTCTGGGCATCGCAGTCCTCGTCGGTCTCGGCATCCGCGAAATCTCGGTGACTCCGGTGGCCATCCCCGGAGTCAAGGACGGCCTCTCCGCGATCGATTCCCGGCGGGTCCAGTCCCTGGCCCAGAAGGCGCTCGAGGCGGGCGATGCCTCGGAGGTCGAGCGCCTGTTCCGGTCCGGGTGAGGTGCGAGAATGGGATGCGCTGGAGGTGGCCGGTCGTGAGAACCGTTCCCAAGCCCTGGGGGCACGAGCTCATCTTCGCCGAGAACGAGAAGTATGCCGGGAAGATTCTCCATCTCCAGGGAGGCCATAGCCTGTCACTCCAGTACCATGAAAGAAAGGACGAGACGCTCTTTGTTCTGCAGGGGGAGCTCGACCTGATGGTCGACATCGAAGGCAGTATGCAGCTTTTGCGACTGACGCCGGGGGAAGCGTTCCGAATCCGTCCGGGCGTTCGACACCGCCTCATCGCGGAGAGGGACTGCGACATCGTCGAGGTCTCCTCTCCCGAGCTCGACGACGTGGTGCGCCTGGAGGACGCGTACGGGCGCGCAGGAACCTCCGCGCCATGACCACGCGTTTTCGGCTGGCCGCTCTCGCGGGCCTGGTCCTTTCAGTCGTTGCGGCGGACCCGGTTCCAACGCAGACGCCCACTGCCCGTCCCCGCCTCTCCGGGGGATTTGGCCGCCCGGCGGCCACGCCCATCGCTGCAGACTCCGGAGGCCAGGCTCTGTCCGACGTCGTCCGGGCCGCGGAGCAGAGCCGGACGCGAAAGGAACAGAAGCCCGGCGTCTCCATTACGAACAAGAGCCTGGTCACGGATCCCAACAAAGGGAATCTGACGTCTTCGAAGTCGAAGGGCGTCCCCGCTTCGACAACTGTGATCCCCACTCCCTCGCCCGCTTCAGAGCAAGAGGCCTCGCAGGCGGCGGGGGAGGCGGAATGGAGGGAGAGGGCCCGCAAGGCGCGGCAGCACGTCGAGGATGGAAAGGCCCGCGTCTACCAGCTGGAGGGCGAGGCCGCCGCGCTGGAGAAGGACTTCTACAGGTGGGACGACGGTCAATACCGTGACGGCGTGATCAAGCCCGCGTGGGATCGGAAGAGAGCCGAGCTCGAGGCCGCCCGCAAGGACCTCGCGGAGGCGCAGAAGGATCTGGCGGATCTGCCCGAGCAAGCCCGCAAGGCCGGAGCCCTTCCGGGGTGGATTCGCGAATGACAGACTCTGCGATCCGGCCCCTAATCTCTTCTGATCAAATGGTTTATCGGAATGCTCCGAAGCGCCGCTTCTTCGTCGAGACCTGGGGCTGTCAGATGAATGTTCTCGACGGGCAGCGGATGGCGGGAATCCTCGAGGCAGGCGACCTCGAAGCTTCGAGTCAGGAGACCGCCGACGTGATTCTCCTGAACACTTGCTCGGTCCGCGACAAAGCCGACGCCAAGGTATACAGCGCGCTGGGGATACTCGGCCGGCGCAAGCGCGAACGGCCCGATCTGGTGATCGGCGTGGCGGGTTGCCTGGCGCAGGTCAAGGGCGACGAGATCCTCGAGCGAGCTCCATGGGTGGACTTCGTCCTGGGCACCGGAGAGGTCGAGCGGGTGGGGGAGATCGTCGAGCGCGTGCGCGCGGAGCGCCGCCAGATCTCCGCGCGCGAGCTTCCGGTGGACTCGCCCGAATACCAGTTCCGGACCATCAGCCGGAACTCCACCTTCCAGGCCTACGTCACGGTCATCGAGGGGTGCGATCAATTCTGCACCTTCTGCATCGTGCCCTTCACGCGCGGGCGCGAGCGCAGCCGCCGAGCCGCCGAGATACTGGAGGAGGTCGCGCTGCTGGCCGCTCGCGGGTATTCCGAAGTGACGCTGCTCGGCCAGACGGTCAACGCCTACCAGGATCCGGAGAGCGGAAGCGGGCTGGGACGGTTGCTTTTGCGGGCGGCCGACGTTTCGGGGATCCGCCGGGTTCGGTTCATCACGTCGCACCCGGCCTTCGTCGACGACGACCTCGTCGAAGCCCTGGCCTCTCATGGGGCGATCGCGCCCTACCTCCATATGCCGGCCCAGTCCGGATCCGACCGGATTCTCTTCCGCATGAAGCGCCGGTACGACCGGGAAGGCTACGCCCGAACGGTGGCTCGCGTCCGGCGGGCGGTTCCCGAGATCGCGGTCTCCTCCGACTTCATCGTGGGGTTTCCCGGAGAGACCGAAGAGGATTTCCGGGCCACGCTCGATCTGATGGCCGAAGTCCGCTTCGCCAACGTCTTCGCGTTTCGTTACTCGCCGCGCCCGGGGACGGCGGCGGCCCGGTGGGGGAGGGAGCTCCAGGTGGCCGATGAGGTTGCCTCCGAGCGCCTGACCCTCCTTCTCGAGCTGCAGGAGTCGATCCAGGCCGAGCAGAACCGCGAGCTGGTCGGACGTGTCTTCGAGATTCTGGTGGAGGGAAGGGACCGTCAGGGAAAATGGACCGGGCGAACACCCTGCAACCGGATCGTCCACCTCGCCGGCGAAAGTCCGAAGACGCAGCCGGGGGCTTACGTGCGGGTGCGCGTCGGCCGCGGCCTTCCCAATTCGTTGATCGCCGAACCCGTCGATCTCCAGAGGGACATGCCATGGTGAAAATGGAAATCAAAGGACTGCTGATGGATCCGGTCTCCAACATGCCGGTGGTGATACTGCGGGACGCGGCGGACGGGGTCTTCCTCCCCATCTGGGTGGGGATCTTCGAGGCCAACGCGATCGCCATTGAGATGGAGAGCGTCACGACCCCCCGGCCGATGACCCACGATCTCTTGAAGAACGTTCTCACGGAGCTCGAGACGAAGGTCGACCGTGTCGTCATCAACGATCTACGGGACAACACCTTCTTCGCCCGGATCCACCTTTCGCGGGGCGAAGCCACCTGGAACGTCGACAGCCGGCCCAGCGATGCGATCGCCCTGGCTCTCCGATCGAAGGCAGACATCTTCGTCGAGGAGGAGGTACTCGAAAAGAGCCGGTCTCTCCGATCGGAAGGGGAGGAGCACGATCCGGAGAGGCTCCGGAAGTGGCTGGAGGAAGTGAATCCGGAGGACCTCGGAAAATATCGGATGTGACCCCGTTCTTCGCAGCCTCCAGATCGACAAGAGGTTTTTCGCTGACAGCCGAGCGCTGAAAGCTGATAGCTTTTGAACCGTGATCATCGCGATCGCAAATCAAAAAGGGGGAGTGGGCAAGACCACCACGGCCATCAACCTCGCGGCGGCTCTGGCCCAGAAGAAACTCAAGACTCTCCTGATCGATCTCGATCCCCAGGGCAACAGCACGATGTCGTATCTCGATCGGCGATCGGTCGAGAAGTCGATGTTCGACGTCCTGACCGACCCCGCGGTTTCGCTCAAGGACGTCCTCAGGCCGTCGGGCCTTCCGAGGCTGGATGTCGCACCCGCGCGGATCTCGCTCGCCAAGATCGAGTCCAAGCTCCTGGGGGAGATCGACGGCCACTTTCGGCTCAGGGACAAGATCGATCCGGTCCGGCGGTCCTACGACGCCGTCCTGATCGATACTCCACCGACGCTTGGCATGATCACGGTCAACGCCATGGTCGCCTCGACCCACATTCTGATTCCCATTCAGTCTTCCTACTTTGCGCTGGAGGGCACGGACGACCTGCTCGAAACGATCGACAAGATCAAGGCGCGGCCCAACCCGCACCTGCGGATCCTGGGGGTCGTCGTCACGCTGCACGACAAGCGCACGGTGATCGGGAAGGACGTCTACGATCAGATCGTCGGCGTCTTCGGAGACAAGATCTTCAAGACGACGATCTCCAAGAGTGTCCGCCTCGAGGAGAGCCCCGCGCACCGCGAGTCGATCTTCACTTTCGCTCCGCGCTCGAGCGGCGCCGCGGAGTACTACTCCCTGTCCGAGGAGGTGCTGTCCCGTGTCTAAGCGCCGAGGATTGCCGACGGAGTCGAGGATGCGTCACGACTCCCATTTCGTGGAGGCGCTCTCGGAGCGGTTCGGGGCGTCGCTCGGGCGATGGATCGCCGTCGACGAGATCGAGGTCAACCCGGACCAGCCCCGGTCGAATGTGGGCGACTTGAGCGAGCTGGTCAAGTCGATCGAGGCGAAAGGAGTGCTCGAACCGCTCCTGGTACGCCCGCTCGACGACGGGCGCTACCGCATCATCGCCGGAGAGCGAAGGTTTCGCGCGTCGCTGGAGGCCGGGTTGACCGAGGTGCCATGCATCGAGCTCGACGTTCCGGACAACGAGGTCCTGGAAATCGCGCTGATCGAGAACCTGCACCGCAAAGATCTGCATCCCTTCGAAGAGGCCGAAGGGTTTTCCGCGCTCGCCCGGCGGCACGGCTACACGCAGCAGCAGATCGCCGACGCCGTCGGGAAGTCGCGCGTCTCGATCACCGAAAGCCTCTCGCTTCTGGACATCCCGGAGAAGATCCGGGACGCATGTCGGCGCGCCGACATCGAGGCGAGATCGATCCTGCTCCAGATCGCCCGCATGAAGGATCCGGAGGAGATGAAGGAGGCGATCGCCGCCGTCGCCGAAGGTTCGACCCGCGACGACTTGCGCGCCCGAAAGAGATCCGGCACCGACAAGCACCGTGCGCGTCACTTCGCCTTCGTCTACAAGCCCCGGGGCGGACCTTTCAAACTGAACCTGTCGTTTCAGAAGTCGCGGGTCGAGAAGAGCGAGCTCATCGACGCTCTCCGGCAGATCCTGCAGCAGCTGGAGTCGGGCGAAATCCGGGTCGGTAAAAAGAAGTAGACAGTCTTCTCGGCCGTCAGCGGAGCTCCAGGCTGTGGAAGCCGACGGAAAACGCTGTCGCGTTTCCCGCAGCTCCCACAGCCGCTACGGCGACGCGCCAAAAACGAACGCGAAAGCCACCTCGCGAGCCGACCGCTGTGGGACGCGTTATGTAAACGTCCGCCACTCTTGGCCGAAGGGGAGCCGGCGCCGCCAGCGGCGGACTTTGCATAACGCGGCGGCCGCATAATCCCAATTCGCGGATTTAACATAATATATCTTATCGGACGTTACGCCCCTGCGCCCCTTGACGGGAGGCCCTTCCATCCGGACTATCCAGGCCATGCCCGGCATGCGCCTGCTCTCCCGCTCGGTGCTTCGCGAGATCTGGCCCCCGTTCGCGCTGGGCTTCGCCGCTTACACCTTCATTCTCCTGGTGCGAACGATCTACTTCCTGGCCGACTTCTTCGTGCGCCGGAGCGCTGGATTCGGAGAGGTCGCCTGGTTGGTGCTCCTGTCGGTGCCGTGGATCGTCGTGCTGACCCTTCCGATGGCCTTTCTTCTGGGCGTTCTCATCGGCGTCGGCCGCCTCTCGGCCGATTCCGAGATCATCGCCATGCGATCCTGCGGCGTCGGATCAGGGACTCTCTTCCGTCCCATCCTCGGCGCCGGAGCGGTGCTCTCGATCGGTGTCTTCCTGATTTACAACTTCGTCCTGCCGGGCGCCAACGATCGGCTGACCCGGTCCATGGCGCGGGTGGCCGCCACCTCGGTGGTCAATATCGTGCAGCCCCGCGTATTCCGCGAGGTGCGCCCCGGGCTGACGCTCTTCTTTGACCGGGCCTCGCCCGACGGTCGGAGTCTGCAGGGCATCTTTCTCAAACTCGGCGAGGAATACGAGCCCGACAACCGGGTGATCGTGGCCCGCAGCGGCGCCTTGAGCCTGGAGGGAGACAACCTGTGGCTCGATCTCTTCGACTCGGCGCTGCACGACTACGACAAAGACAACCCCGGGCGGTACAGGATGAACTTCAATCAGACCCAGAGGATCCTGATGGCGGGAGACCTCTGGAACTCGCCCGCGGCCCAGGTCTCCTACGAGAAGTCGCTCCGTGCGCAGTCGCTCAAAGAGCTCCTTCAGACCGCCGGCCGGGTGCGGACGCGCTCGGTGCAGAACTACCGTCTGGCCTGGGTGGAGATCCACAAGAAATTCTCCATCCCCATCGCTTGTCTGGTCTTCGCGGTCCTGGGAATTCCTCTGGCCGAGAGCTCGCGGCGGGGCGGCAAGGGCAGCGGCTTCGCGATCTCACTGGCGATCATCGTCGTTTATTACGTCCTTCTGTCGGGCGGGGAGACCTGGGCCGAGGAGGGAAAGATCCTGCCCGGCCTGGCCATGTGGATGCCCAACCTGGTCCTTCTCGCTCTGGGTCTGGCGGCCATCGTTCGGTCCCGACGCGAGCGCGCGCGCTGGCGCTGGGTTCCCGGCGCGGCCGGCGCGGAGGCGGCTCCTTCGGCGACGGCCGAGCCGCGCCCGCGCTTCACCGGCTGGCTGCGGTTTCCCGGAATCCTGGACCGATACATCCTGAGGCGCTTCTTCCTGATGCTCCTGCTCGTCTCGGTTTCCGTCCTTCTCCTCGCGGTGATCGTGGACTACGCCGACCACATCGACAAGATCGCGCGCAACCATCCGTCGGTCTCGGTGCTTCTGGGTTACTACCGGTATTTTCTGCTCTCGATTGGAGTCCAGGTGGCGCCCTTCGCCGTTCTTCTCGCGACCCTGATCTCGCTCGGCATTCTCTCGAAGAACAACGAGGACACCGCGTTCCGGGCCTCCGGCGTGTCTCTGCACCGCCTGTCGGTCGCCATCCTGATCGCGGCGGGTCTCGGCGCCGTCTTCCAGTTCACGCTGGGCGAATACGTTCTTCCTTTCGCCGAGCAGCGGGAAACGCGGTTCCGCAACATCATCTACGGAAGGCCGCCGGACTACGGGCTGCGCAGTCCGGCGGAGCGCAACTGGCACTACGAGTCGGACGGCAGCATCTGGCACCGTGAGGCGAGCGATCCGGAGCGCGGGACCCAGTCTTCGCCGACCGTATTCGAGTTCGGTCCGGGCTTCGAGCTCACCCGAAGAATCGGCGCGAAGCAGGCGGACTGGAACGGCGAGGCCTGGGTCTTTCGACAGGGGTGGGTCCGCACCTTCGGCAAGGTGTCGGAGACCTCGTACCGCACGTTCCTGGAGGAGCGCGTCGCCGGCGACGCTCCCCCGGCGTTCACTCAGGAAGTCCGGACCCCGGAGCAGATGCGGTTTCGCGAGCTGCAGCGCTACGCGGAGCGGCTCCGGGCGAGCGGCTATCCGACCGGCCGTCTGGAAACCGCCCTGCAGACCAAGCTCGCGACTCCCCTTCTGCTCCCCCTCATGGTCCTTCTCGCAATCCCGTTCGCATTTCGGATCGGAAAGCGCGGGACCCTCGCCGGGGTCGGAGTCGGCCTGGGCCTGGGAATGGCCTTCACGATCGCCGCGGCGTTTTTCACAAAGCTCGGAGAAGTCGGCGTGCTGCCGCCCGTCCTCGCCGCCTGGTCTCCCAACGTGCTCTCCGCCACCGGCGCGGCCTACTTCTCAGTGAGATTGAGGACCTGAAGGAGGAAATTGTGAATGCTCAATTGTGAATTGTGAATGCGGCGAACATTTCTCAGCCCATTCGCAATTCACGATTCGCAATTCACAATTTGTTCTAGGTTCCTTCCTCCCACGAGCTCATGTACCGGACTTGCTCCTTCGTCGGGGTATCGATGGCGATCTACTTCTCAGTGAGATTGAGGACGTGAAGGAGGAAATTGTGAATGCTCAATTGTGAATTGTGAATGCGGCGAACATTTCTCAGCCCATTCGCAATTCACGATTCGCAATTCACAATTTGTTTCTAGGTTCCTTCCTCCCACGAGCTCATGTACCGGACCTGCTCCTTCGTCGGCGTGTCGATGGCGATGCCCATCGCCGCGAGCTTCAGACGGGCGATCTCCCGGTCGATCTCCTCGGGGACCGTGTAGACGCGGCGCTCGAGGCGCGCGTGGTTCTTGACCATGAATTCCGCGGCCAGCGCCTGGTTGGCGAAGGACATGTCCATGACCGAGGCCGGATGCCCTTCCGCGGCGGCCAGGTTGATCAGGCGGCCCTCGGCCAGCAGGCGGATCCGGCGCCCGTCGGATAGAACGAACTCCTCCACGAACTCGCGGGTCATGTGCCGCGATGCGGCGAGCTTCGCGAGCGCCGGAATGTCGATCTCGACGTTGAAGTGGCCGGAGTTCGACACGACCGCACCGTCCTTCATGGCGCGGAAATGCTCGTCCCGCAGAACGTTCTTGTTGCCGGTGACCGTGACGAAGACGTCTCCGAGGGGAGCCGCCTCGTCCATGGTCATCACGCGGTACCCGTCCAGCGCGGCCTCGATGGCCTTGGTGGGATCGATTTCCGTCACGACAACTTGGGCCCCGAGCCCCCGAGCGCGCAGGGCGACGCCCCGCCCGCACCAGCCGTAGCCGGCCACGACCACGTTCAAGCCGGCGAGCAGCAGATTCGTGGCCCGGATGATGCCGTCGAGCGTGGACTGTCCCGTCCCGTAGCGGTTGTCGAAGAGGTGCTTGGTCCGGGCCTCGTTGACCGCGACCACGGGGAACTTCAGGACACCCGCCTTCTCCATGGCCCGCAGGCGGATGACGCCGGTCGTCGTCTCTTCGGTTCCTCCCAGGATGCCGGACAAGAGAGACTCGCGCTCGGACGGCGCGAGGCTGCGCGCCCACGTCCGGATCACCGGATCGACGTCCGCATCCTTGCCCAGGGCCAGGAAGAGCAGCGAAGAGACGAGGTCGGCGCCGTCGTCCATCGTGACGTTGGGGCGATGCGCCAGAGCGGCGCGGACGTGCTCGTAGTAGGTTTCGTGCCCCTCGCCCTTGATCGCGAAGACCGAAATTCCGAAGTCGTGCACCAGCGAGGCCGCGACGTCATCCTGCGTGGAGAGCGGATTGGAGGCGCACAAAACGAGATCCGCGCCTCCCGCGGCGAGCGTGCGGGCCAGGTTGGCGGTCTCGGTCGTGACGTGGAGACAGGCCGAGAGCCGAATTCCGGCGAGCGGCTTCTCCTTCTCGAACCGCTCGCGGATCTGCGCCAGCACGGGCATGCTGCCGTCGGACCAGGCGATGCGCCGCCGGCCCAGCTCGGCCAGGCCCGCGTCCTTGATGTCGTGGCGAACCGGACTCTCGACGGCCGTCTTCATCGCGGCACCGGCACAGCGGCCGGCTCGACACCGGCTGCGCGGGCGAGCGCAGCGGCCATGTCCGTTTTCTCCCAGGTGAACTCCGGCAACCGCCGCCCGAAGTGCCCGAAGGCCGCGGTGGCCTTGTAGATCGGGCGCCGCAGGTCCAGCCGCTCGATGATGCCGCGGGGAGTCAGCGGGAAATGCTCGCGGACGAGCTCCACGATCCTCTTCTCCGGCACCTTCCCGGTCGAATAGGTCTCGCAGTGGACCGAGACCGGGTCGGCCACGCCGATGGCGTAGGCGAGCTGGATCAGGACGCGCTCGGCGAGCCCGGCGGCGACCACGTTCTTGGCGATGTAGCGCGCCATGTAGGCCGCGGAGCGGTCCACCTTGGTGGGATCCTTGCCGGAGAACGCTCCCCCGCCGTGCGGCGCGCTCCCCCCGTAGGTATCGACGATGATCTTCCGGCCCGTCAGACCCGTGTCGCCCTGCGGACCGCCGATTACGAACCGACCGGTGGGATTCACGTGAAACTTCGTGTCCGGACGCAGGAGCTCTGCCGGAACGACCGGTTTGATGATCTCCTCGATGATGGCTTCTTTCAGCTCCGGATGCTTCATCGCCTCGGCGTGCTGGGTGGACACGACGATCGTCTCGACGGAGATGGGGCGGGTCCCTTCGTACTCGACGGTGACCTGAGACTTGCCGTCGGGGCGGAGAAAATCCATGTTTCCCGAGCGCCGGGCCTCCGACAGCCGCTGCACCAGACGGTGCGCGAGCGTCAGCGGGAGCGGCATCAGCTCCTCGGTCTCGCGGACCGCGAAGCCGAACATCAGACCCTGGTCGCCGGCGCCGCCGGTGTCCACTCCCTGGGCGATGTCGGGCGACTGCGGATCGATCGAAGAGATCACCGCGCAAGTCTCGTAGTCGAAGCCGAACTTGGCGCGGGTATAGCCGATCTCCTTGATGGTGTGCCGGACGACCGACGGAAAGTCGACGTAGGTGCGGGTGGAGATCTCACCGGCGATGAAGGCCAATCCGGTGGTGACCAGCGTCTCGCAGGCAACTCTCCCGGCGGGATCGTCGCGCAGGACGGCGTCCAGGATCGCGTCGGAAATCTGGTCCGCGATCTTGTCGGGATGCCCCTCGGTGACGGACTCCGAGGTGAAGAAGTGACGTCCGTGCTGAAGCATTCAGGCTCCTTTGTGGATGATGGGCCGGCGTCTCGAAAGCGGGCAGACTAGCATTTCCCGTTCCGGTGGTCAAAGCCTTCCGGGACAGTGAGATCCATCCTGCTCGCTGCCGGCGCGAGAAAGAGAAAGACGTTGCGTCCATAGTGCCGGCGCTTCAGAAGCGTCCATCCGTCGGGCTCCGCCGGGGACTCCTTGGGTCGGTCGACTTGTGCCACGAGGAGCCCTCCCGGAGCCACCAACGCAAGCGCCGCCGCCGGGAACGCCTGCTGCCGGGAAAGGGCGTACGGAGGATCGGAAAAGACGAGGTCGAATCGGTCGCCGCGGCTCGCCAGAAAGTTCAGGGCCTCCTCGACGTCGCCTCGAAGGACCTCGACCTCCGGCGGCGATCCCAGACGCTCGAGGCTCCGATCGATCGCCGCGGCGTGCCGTTCGACCAGGACTGCGCCCGACGCTCCGCGCGAGACAGCCTCCAGCCCGAAGGCTCCGCTGCCGGCGTACAGGTCGAGGACGCGCATTCCCGGCAGAGTTTCCTGCAGCATGGAGAAGACTCCTTCCCGGGCTCGGCCCGACGTGGGCCGGGCTCCCGCGGGGACCTGGAGACTCCGCCCCTTCCAGCGGCCTGACAGGATTCGAACGCGGTTCATCGGCTGGAGGCGTCGGAGGCCGGTCCGGGGGCCTGGAAGAAGAACCGCAGGTCGCTGATCCGGCGAAACTGCGAGAAGGGCTCGTCCACTCCCTCGAGCTCGACCACTCCCCTGCCCTCGTCGAGCATCCGGACGCGAAAGACAGTGCCGTCGAAGCGCTTCAGAACCGTGCCCGGCTGAAGCGTTTCCGGCGTGAACTGCGAAGCCGGCGCGAGGGGATCGGTGAAAAAGCGCTTGAGGCCGTCG
The DNA here is from genome assembly GCA_035262245.1 of Thermoanaerobaculia bacterium. Classification (GTDB taxonomy): domain Bacteria; phylum Acidobacteriota; class Thermoanaerobaculia; order UBA5066; family Gp7-AA6; genus DATFTF01. Next base: position 5,841 of record DATFTF010000239.1, on the reverse strand, counting down.
AGCGACGCGCGCAGGGCCGCCGCGTCCGGCGAAAGGGCCGCGAGCTCGTCGAACCGAACCTCGTGAATCGACCCGTCCGGCCGAGCCAGGCGCGCCAGGGATTCGGTGACGAACTCGCCGTGCACATGGCTGCGCTGATCCGACGGCAGGGACCAGAGACTCGGGCCCGCGAAGTAATCGCAGTAAAACTTCGCTTCCTCCGCCTCCAGCGTCTTGCGCTTCCAGTCTTCCTGCTCGCCGTGCCGCGTCTTCCAGACCAGCGTGCGATCGGAGAAGAGCGTCAGGCGCTCGAAGCCCTCGGTCGACTGCCGGATCCATTCGACACAGTACGTGGGGGCGGGCATGGGCGCGGCGGCGGAGGCGTTCGCAGGGAGAGCGAACGCCAGCGCCAGGAGGGGCAGCCGGCGTTTCATCGGTCGGGCGCGCGTTTCCGAGCGGCTTCCAGGGCGAATGACAATTCTTGCTCCGCCGAGATTTTACCGTCCATCCGGGCGGCCAGCGTGGCGGCGAGGGCCCGCCCGATCCCGGGACCCGACGGCACGCCCGCCCGGATCAGGTCGGCGCCGCCGATGGCCAGAGCGGGAACCGGCCGGGACAGGTGCCTTCGGGCGGCAAGACGGACGTCGGAGCGGGGCGCGCAGATCGCCGCCGCCGCGGCCTCCGCCCCCGACAACCGGAGGGACGCGAAGGCCGAAGGCGAAGGGCGCGGCGGAAGACGGTTCAAGCGCGCCCGTGTCGCAGGCCAGGCCCGAAGGGCGCGGCCTTGACGGCCTCGGAGGGCCAGGCGCTCGGCCAGGCGGAGCATCTGCTTGCCGTCCAGCTCCGCCGCCCAGATCAGGACATACAATATCCATATTGTATGGGTGTACGTCCCCTGCAGAAGCGACTCCGCCGCCGACAGCCGCGCCAGAGTGCGGGGGCGGGCGTCCAGCGCCGCGGAGAGCGTGCCTGCGAGCTGGAGGCGCGCCAGCCACCGGACGGCGCCGGCCCGGCCCGGCTCGGAAAGCAGGAGCTCGATCTCCCGGCGTCGCCGCTCCGCGGAAATCCGGTCGAAGGCGCCCGCTTCGGCCGCCGCCGCGGCCTCGCGCCGCGTGGACGCCTCGACGGAGAAGCCGAGGCGGTTGGCGTACCGGGCGGCGCGGTAGGCCCGCGTCGGATCGTCCCGAAGCGAGCCGGCGTGGAGGATCCGCAGGCGGCGGCGCGCCAGATCCGCCCGTCCGCCGAAGGGGTCGAGCAGCTCTCCCGGCAGCCGCGGCGCGACCTGGAGGGCCATGGCGTTGACGGTGAAATCGCGCCGGGCGAGGTCCTCCTCGATCCCCGCGGGCTCGACGCGCGGCAACGCCCCGGGACGGTCGTAGGTCTCGCGGCGGGTTGCGGCGATGTCGACGCGGTCCCCGTCCGGTCCCGCCACGGTCGCGGTGCCGAAACGGCCGTGCAGGCGAACGAAACCGCCGAGCCTCTCGCCGAGATCGCGGGCCAGCTCCGCGGCATCCCCTTCGCAGGCGAAGTCGAGGTCGCGCACCGGCAGCCCGAGGAAGAGGTCGCGCACCGGGCCGCCCACCAGGAAGAGGCGGCTTCCCAGCCGTCGCGCGGCGGCGCAGACGGGCGCCAGGCGGCGCTGCAGCTCGGCCGGAAGGGCGAGCCGGCGCCCCTGCTCAGTCGAAGACGTACTCGACGGAATCTTCACCGGCGAGCGCGCGGATCTCGCTCGTCAGGCCGGGAGAGAGCGCGATCCGCATCGAGTCGGCCGCCTTGACGGTGGCCTCGAACTCTCCGGGGCGAAACAGCCGGATGGACACGGGAACCGTGCCGGGATGACCGGTCAGCTTCTCCTTCAATCGCGCCAGGACCCGCTCGTCGGCGAAGGCGAGATTCACGCGGATCTTCACCTCGCGGGCCCAGCGCTCGGTGATGCCCTCCAGCTGCGTGATCTCGGAGACCGAGATCTCGAAGGCCGGACCCGACTCCCGGACCATCCCGGTCACCAGCACCGGCAGGTCCGCGGTCAACGAGGCCCCGACCCTCTCGTACAGGCTGGCGAAGACGCAGACTGAGACGCTGCCGGTGGTGTCCTCCAGCGTCGCCTTGAGCATGGTCTTCCCCTCGTTGATGCCCTTCTTGATCTTTTGCCGCTTCAGGTTGGTGAGGACGCCGCCGATGCGGACGTTGCGGTCCACACGGGAAGCCAGGTCGGAGATCTTCGTGTCGGCGAAGCGCGCGACTTCGCCGGCGAAACGCGCCAGGGGGTGGCCGGTGACGTAGAAGCCCAGGACCTCTTTCTCCGCGCGGAGCCGTTCCTCCAGAGACCACTCCGGGAGCTCTTCGAAGTCGTCGCGGGGCGGCCCCTGCTCGTGCGCCGCACCGGCGAAGAGATTGGACTGGCCGACCTCCGCCTCCTCGCGGCGGCGGGTGGCGTGAGCGACCACCTCCTCCGAGGCGCCGGCCAGGGTGGCGCGGTTCTTTCCGAAAGAGTCGAACGCGCCGGCGCCGATCAAAGCGTCCAGGGTGCGCTTGTTGACCAGGCGGGAGTCCATCCGGAGCGCGAAGTCGGTGAACGAAGCGAAACGCTCCCCCTTGCCGCGCTCGTCGAGGATCGCCTGCGCGGCGGCTTCCCCGACGCCTTTGATGGCGGCCAGGCCGAAGCGGATGGCCTCACCCACCCCGGCGAATTTCTGCTGCGACTCGTTGATGTCCGGGGGCAGAACCGCCACTCCCGACTCGACGCAATCGCCGATGACTTTGACGATTCCGTCGGTCGAGCCAATCTCCGCCGACAGGGTCGCGGCCAGGAAATCGATCGGATAATGAGCCTTCAAGTACGCCGTCTTGTAGGCCACCAGGGCGTAGGCCACGGCGTGCGACTTGTTGAAGCCGTAGCGCGCGAAGGGCTCGATGAGGGCCCACAGCTCCTGCGCTTTCTTCTTCGGCGTGCCGTGCTCGACGGCGCGGCGCAAGAACTTCTCCGCCTCGGCCTGCATGATTTCGCGTTTCTTCTTGCCAATGGCCTTGCGCAGGAGATCCGCCTCGGCCAGCGAATATCCGGCCACCATCTGGGCGATGCGCATGACCTGCTCCTGGTAGACCAGGATCCCGAGGGTCTCCGCGAGGATCGGCTCGAGCTCGGGGAGCGGATAGGTCACCCGCGAAGTGCCATTCCTGCGACGCACATAGTCCTCGACCGTCCCGGCGTCGAGCGCCCCCGGCCGGTAGAGGGCGTTCAAGGCCGCCAGGTCGGCGAAGACGCGCGGCTTGGCGCGCCGCAGCAGGTCGCGCATCCCCCCGGAGTCGAACTGGAAGACGCACGCGGTCCTGCCGGACCGGAAGAGCTCGAAGGTCTTCGCGTCGTCGAGCGCGAGATGGTCGAGGTCGAGGGTGACGCCGTGCCGTTCCTTCACCGCGGCGGCGGTGGCGTCCAGGATGTCGAGCGTGATGAGCCCGAGGAAGTCGATCTTCAGCAGCCCCATCTTCTCGACGGCGTTCATGTCGAACTGCGTCGTGATTTCGTCCTTGCTGGTCCGGTAGAGCGGCAGGTAATCGATGATGGGACGCGGAGCGATGACCACGCCCGCGGCGTGCATGCCGGCGTGGCGCGAGAGGCCCTCCAGGCGCTCGGCGATCTGCACCACCTTGCGGGCCGACTCGTCGGAGGACAGCAGCTCCTTCAGCCCCGGGGAGTCCTTCAGGGCGCGCTCGAACGTCACGTCCGGACCGTCGGGAACGAGCTTGGCGATCCGGTCGCCGAGCTGCACCGGGAGAGACAGCACGCGCGACACGTCCCGCACCGCGAGCTTGGGTTTCAACTGGGAGAAGGTCACGATCTGCGCTACGTTTTCACGTCCGTACTTTCGGGTGACGTACTCGATGACCTCGCCGCGCCGCTCCTGGCAGAAGTCGATGTCGATGTCGGGCATCGAGATCCGCTCGGGGTTCAAGAACCGCTCGAAGAGGAGGTCGTACTGCAGCGGATCGATCTCGGTGATGCGCAGGGCCCAGGAGACGATCGAACCCGCTGCGCTTCCCCGCCCCGGCCCCACCGAAACGCCGTGCTCGCGCGCATGGCGGATGAAGTCGGAGACGATCAAGAAGTAGGAGGGGAAGCCCATTTTCTCGATGACCGAGATCTCGTAGTCGAGCCGCTCGGCGTATTTTTCGGCGGCCACGCCCGGAGCGGGCCCGGACTCGGAGAGCCGGCGGGCCAGCCCCTCGCGCGCCAGCTCCTCGAAGTATTCGGCGGGCGTCTTGCCTTCGGGCGCCGAGAAGGTCGGCAGGTGAAGCCCCTCGGTGTCGAAGGAGATGGCGCAGCGCTCGCCGATGGCCACGGTGTTGGCGACCGCCTCCTCTGTCCACCGCCCGAAGCGCTCCTTCATCTCGTCCGGGCTCTTGACGTAGAACTCGTCGTTGTAAAAGCGCATGCGGCGCTCGTCCTCGAGCGTCTTGCCCATGCCGATGCAGAGCAGCACTTCGTGGGCGAAGGCGTCGTCGCGCTTCAGATAATGGCTGTCGTTGGTGGCCACGACCGGCGCGCCCGTGTCCTGCGCCAGGCGCAGCAGGTCCGGCACGATCGCGGTCTGCTGGGGCAGACCGTGATCCATGATCTCGATGAAGAAATTGTCCCGGCCGAAGATGTCGCGGTACTCGAGAAAGGCGCGCTTGCCGGCCTCGTAATTGTGGCGGGCAAAGGCCCCGGCCACCTCGCCCTTCAGACACCCGGAGAGACCGATCAGCCCCTCGGCGTGCTCGCGCAGAAGGGCCTTGTCCATCCGGGGACGGTGGTAGAAGCCCGTCAGGTACGCCTCGGAGACCAGACGCACCAGGTTCTGATAGCCCTTCTGGGTCGCCGCCAGAAGCGTCAGGTGGTAAGCGTAGCCCTCCCCCGACTCGCTCGCCGCCTCGGTCTCGTGGTCCGTGCGGTCGCCCGGCGCGATGTAGGCCTCCACGCCAACGATTGGGCGCACGCCGTGCTTCAACGCCTCGTGGTAGAAGGAAAAGGCCCCGAACATGTTGCCGTGGTCGGTTACCGCGACCGCGGGCATCGACAGCTCCGCCACTCGCTTGCACAGCTCCGGCAGCCGGTTGGCGCCGTCGAGCAGGGAGTATTGGCTGTGAAGGTGGAGGTGGACGAAGTCGCCGGGCACGAAGTCGATTGTAAGTCACTTCACGGCTCGGCGCCGGCATCGCCTCGAACCTGTCGGCATCGCGAGGCAATTGGGCCGGGAAACGTAAAACGGAAAAGGGAAAACGACAGGACGCCTTATCGTTTCTCGTTTCCCGCTTCCCGTTTTACGATCCCCCCGTGCACTTCCGCCGCGCCCTGGGTCCCTTCGACGCGACGATGGTCGTGGTGGGCGGGATCATCGGAGCCGGCATCTTCATCAACCCGCACGTCGTCGCCGAGCGGCTCGCTTCGGGGAAACTGGTTCTCGCCGCGTGGATCGCCGGCGGAGCCATCGCCGCCGCGGGCGCCCTCGCCTTCGCCGAGCTCGCCGCGCTCTTCCCCCGCGCCGGCGGCGAATACGTCTATCTGCGCGAGGCATACCATCCGCTCGTCGCCTTTCTCTTCGGCTGGGCCTCGCTGCTGATGATCCAGGGGGGCGGGCTCGCGGCCGTCGCGATCACCTTCGCCCAGTACACGCTGCGCTTCGCCGGCCGCGACTCCTCCGGGGCCGCGGCGCTCGCCGTCGCTTCGATCGTCGTCGTGGCGGCGGTCAACTATGTCGGCGTCAAGCCCGGAAGCCGGCTTCTGAATTTTCTGGTGGTGGCCAAGATCGCCGCGCTGGCGATCTTGATCGGCGGCGGCCTCTTTCTGGGCCGGGCCTCGACGCCGCCTCCTTCTTCCCCGGC
>DATFTF010000238.1:0-12401 GCA_035262245.1 Thermoanaerobaculia bacterium | reverse complement strand
GCGCCGCGGGCACGCCGAGCTTTTCGGCCGCCGCGGAAACCAGGACCTCGCGCGCCCGCTCGGCGGCCTGCAGCGCCGCGTTTCCGGTCATCAGAGTCACCCGCGACGAATAGGACCCCAGATCGACGGGAGTCAGATCGGTGTCCGCCGTCACGACACGGATGTCCAGCGGCGCGACGCCCAGTACCTCGGCCACGATGTATGCCAGGACGGAGTCGGAGCCCTGGCCGATGTCGGTCGACCCGCAGAAGACGGTCACGCCTCCGCTCCGGTCGAGCTTGAGCTGCACGCCCGACTGCGGCATGGCGTTCCAGTAGATCGGAAGACCGGCGCCGCAGATGTAAGAGGAGCAGGCCAGACCCAGGCCGCGACCTTCGGGGAGCTTCCCCCGACGCTGCCTCCATCCCGAAGCGGCCACCACCTTGTCGATGCAGGCGGACAGACCGATCGAGCCGACGCGCAGGAAGTTGACGGTCAGCGAGTTGGCCGGCTGCAGATGCGCCTTGCGCATCTCTCCCGGATCGAGGCCCAGATCGCAGGCGATCTTGTCGAGCTGCACCTCGAGCGCATAGCGCGGCTGCGGCGTCCCGTGACCGCGCTTGGGCCCGCACGGGGGCTTGTTGGTGAAGACGCGCGCGCCATCGAACCGATAGGCGGGAACCCGATAGGTGACAGTCTGGAGGGCGCCGGTGTAGTACGTCGAAGCGACGCCATAGGAGCCGTACCCGCCGCCGTCGAGCGCGGTCTGGAAGTGCATGGCGGTGATCGCGCCGTTCCTCTTCACGCCGGTTCTTACCCTCATCAGGGTCGGATGGCGCCCGCGGTGGCAGTAGAAGACCTCCTCGCGAGTCAGGCAGATCTTGACCGGCCGGCCGGTCGCGCGCGAGAGATGCGCCACCACGATCTCGTGGTTGAACGGATCGGACTTGCCGCCGAATCCTCCGCCGTTGGGTGTGGCGATGACGCGGATGCGGGCTGCCGGCATCTCCAGCACCCTGGCCAGCGCGCGGTGCACGTAGTGGGGCGTCTGCGTCGAAGACCAAAGGGTCAGCTTGCCGTCCGGCCCGAAGTCGGCCACCGCGGCGTGCTGCTCGAGCGGCAGGTGCGTGTTGCCCTCGTAGAAGAAGAGGTCCTCGTAGACGCGGTCGGCGCGCGCGAAGCCCTCCTCGACCCGGCCGAACTCCATGGAGACCAGCTTGTGAAAGTTGCCGCCGTCGCCATAGTCGTGGATGCGGGGCTCGGGACGCGCCACCGCTTCCTCGATCGATCCGATCGCCACAAGCGGCTCGTATTCGACATCGATCGCATCGAGGGCCTCGAAGGCCGAGTCCTCGTCGAGCGCCGCCACCGCCGCGACCGGGTCACCCACGAAGCGGACTCTGTCGAGCGCCAGCGCGTGCTCGTCCTGGGAGACCGGCAGGATGCCGAAGGCGATCGGAAGATCCCTTCCGGTGGCCGCGGCCACTACGCCGGGCAAGGCCAGCGCTCGGGAGACGTCGACGCGGACAACCCGGGCGTGCGCGACCTTCGACCGCAGAATCTTGCAGTGAAGCATCCGGGGCAGAAAGAGATCGTCGGCGAAGCGGGTCTGGCCGGTCACCTTGGCCGCGGCGTCGACCTTGGGAAGCGGGCGGCCGACCACGCGGGTGCGCCGTGACGGGAGGCTCACTCTCGATCCCCCGTGCGTGGGGGCGGCCCTTGCGGCCGCCCGCGGGCGGGGTCAAGCCCCGCCCCTACGGCGCCTTTTTCGTTCAAGACCGGGAGAAGCCCGCTCTCGTCGAACTCCCGCCCGTAGAGACTTTCCTTCGCCGGCTCGGCCGTTTCCCCGCGCATCCACGCGGCGGCGAGCTCGACGGCCTCGAAGATCTTGACGTAGCCCGTGCAGCGGCAGAGATTTCCGGCCAGGGCCTCTTCGATCTGGCGCCGCGAAGGGCGCGGATTGGCCTCCAGAAGGGCCCGGGCGGTCAGCAGGAACCCGGGAGTACAATATCCACATTGTGCGGCGCCCAGATCGGCGAAGGCCTTCTGGAGCGGATGCAGCCCGGAAGGCGCCGCCATCCCCTCGACCGTCTCGATCGCGCGCCCGGCGCACTCCAGACCCAGATACAGGCAGGAAAGCACGGGCTCGCCGTCGACCAAGACGGCGCACGTGCCGCACTCGCCGAGCTCGCAGCCGTGCTTGGTGCCGATTAGCCCGAGGTCCTCGCGCAGGACCTCGAGCAGCGTCTTGTGGGGAGCGAAGGAGGCCTCGACCGGCTCGCCGTTGACCGAGCAGGAGATCGAGGCCCGCGCGGAAAGAGGGTCCCGTTTTCGTCCGGTCGTCGCCACAACCGGATCAATTTAGTCCCTTTGTTTCGAGATGAAAAGCGGTCAGGCTCTATCCGACCGGTCAGTTAGTCACGTTGATCCAGCCGTGCATCAGGTCATGCTCGTTGGCGATGTTGCCCGGGTCGCTGCAATCCGTGACGGTGCAGTTGAAGAAGAAGCTGCCGAGAGTGGCCGGCGTGAAGCCCTGTATGAACTCGTGGCCGTTCTCGTACGGAATGGCCGCGATTCCGTTCAGTCCGAGGAACGAGATTCCCGAAAACGAATGCGGGGCCAGACCCAGATCGGGGGCGTCGCTGAAGATGTGGATCTCGTAGGCCTGCCCCTTCTTCAAGGTGATCGTGTTCATGCCCGGAAATCCCGGGGTCTGGGAGATGGTGACGCTCGGCGGACCCGACCAGTTCCATTGCCAGGTGTTCGCGTCGAGCCTGATCACGATCGGCGCGGGCGTTGGAGTCAAAGTCGGCGTCGGAGTCAGAGTCGAAGTCGGAGTGGCCGATGGGGTCGAAGGCGTACGGGTCCGGGTCGAGCTGGGCCGCACGCTCGGCGTCGTCCGGTGCCCGGTCGGGGTCGGGGTCGGCGTCGCCGTGGCCCCCGAATGCCGGTGGACCAGGACGATCGGCATCCGCCCGGGATTGGACGCCGCCTCCTCGCCCGCCGGAGCCCTGTCTCCGGGTGCGGTGGGAAGCGCCTTCTCCGAGTCGTTGCAGGAAAGAATAACGACCGCGGCGGCAAGTGCCGCCGCGGTCGTGAGGACCCGAGGAGGCATACGGGTCCGATTTCGATCCTCTCCGATCACACAAACCCGAGGTTGGGCGTCGAGAAGTTACCGAGATTGGGAAAGATCGTCGGAAGATCCGAGCTTTGCACTCCCAGCCAGCTCGCGAGCGTCGCGGCGTACTGATCTACGGCCACCGTGGGAACCAAGCGGCCCCGGTTGTCGGTGTCGTACGGCCCGCCGAGCTGGAGCGTCGGGAAGACCGTACCGTTGCCCCCGGACGCCGCCGCCAGCGGGACCCCGTAGAAGTTGCCTCCCAGGACCGAGCCACCCATGACCATGTGGTGGGCGCCCCAGGCGTGGTCGGTCCCGCAACTGCCGCCAGAGCCCGAGGGCTGCAACGTCCGGCTGAAGTCCGAGAGCGTGAACGTGACGACCCTGTCCTGGAGCCCGAGCTCTATCGTGGCGTTGTAGAAGGCGTTCAACGCGTTGTCGAGCTGGGTCAGGAGGCCCGACTGGTTGTTGATCTCGTTCTGGTGCGTGTCGAAACCTCCGATGGAAGTGAAGAAGATCTGGCGGTTCAAGCCGAGCGAGGAGCTCGTGGAGTTCAACTTCATCAGCTTGGCCACCTGCTTGAGCTGATTGCCGAGCCCGGTATTGGGAAACACGGTGGTCAGGGTCGGGTCGATGGCCAGATCGGCGCTCATGTCGATCGCCTGCTGGGTGGTCGAGCTCGCCGCGGAGAACAAGTCCATTGTGTTGTCGACGGTCCTCAGGTAATCGAAGGAGCTGCGCCGGGCGAGCGCTTCCGGCGTGGTGGTGAAGCCGGACAGGACCAGAACCTGGTTGAGCGGACCGGTCCCGATCGCGAGCGGTCGGGTGGCCTGACCGATCGCGAAGAGAGCCTGTCCGCTGATGGAGGTCGCAATGGGGAAAGCGCTCCCCGAGTTGAAGGCCGGGTTGACGAAGTCGCCGATCCGGCCGCCCCATCCCACGAAGGCCTTGGCGTCCGCCCGGGAGTTCTGCCACTGGGCGACCTGGTCGGAGTGGGAGAAAAGCTGATAGGGATGGTACAGGCCGGAGCGGTACTGGGTCCGAGTCACCGGCCGGATCAGAGGCCCGACGTTATTGACGAACGCCACCTTCCCCTGCGTGAAGAGATTGGCCACGTTCGTCAGACTCGGATGGAGACCGAATTGGGCCCCGATCGCCGGAGGCGTGATGGGATGAAGGTTGGCCTGTGGAATCGCGAGCCCCGCGGTCCCGCGAATAGCCGAATACGTGTTGTAGCCGAGAGGCGCCGGCGGCATCGGGTCGATCGGGATGATCATGTTGTTGGAGTCGTTCCCGCCCGACATGAAGACGCAGACCAGAGCCCGGTAGTTGGTCACTGCCGACTGCTCCGCCAGCGCGCTCATCAACCCGAACTTGTGGAGGCCGGCGTTGACCGCCGCCATCGTCAGCGCAGTGCAGCCGGTGCGTTTGAAGAAATCGCGTCTCGATTGGTCCATGTTCTTACCTCTCCACCTGATATTGCGATGACGTCGCGATCAGATACAGCGCCTGCTGTACGCGTAGCAGAGGATTGGACGCCGCCACAGCGTTGACCGCATTGACGACGCTCGTCTGCATGGCGGCAGACATCGTTCCGTGCATCATCAGGTTGTTCATCTGCGTGACCATCGCCGACGGGTTGGCGGCCAGGGGGAACCAGGGAGCGAGATTGAGCGATGTGCCGCCGGGGGCGTTGGTGCTGACCGGGATGCCGGTGAAGACGATCGTGTTGAGGAAGTTGGCCCGCCGGAGAGACTCGGTGGCGGTCAAGATGCCAAACTCCGGTCCCAGCAGCGGCGAATAGCCCGGGGCGTCGAAGTCGGCCGGGTAGTAGCTGAAAACCGTCGCCGGACGGAACACGTCCTGGCTCATCGACTGGGTCTGTGGATTCAGGTAGCCGTCGCTCTGGCCCGAGAGGTTGAACGACATGGCCCCGAAAGCCCGCAGCACGTTGGTCACGAAGAGGACCGGCTCCTTCAGATGCCCGTACTCCGGCGCGCTCTTGACGTCGCCGCGGGCCTCCGGATCGAGCAGGACCGCCGTGATCACCGCCTGCATGTCGCCGCGAACCCCGATTCCGTTGTCGTTGAAGGCCTGCGCCACGCGCTGCACGTAGCCCGGGGTGGGGTTGCTGGTGACCAGATTGTGAATCAAGGCGGTCGCCAGGTAGGGACCGACGTTGGGATGGTAGAAGAGCGCGTCGATGGCCTGATTGAGGTCCTGATCGCCGGTCTGTCCCGCCGGCACATTGATGTTGTCGATGATGACCTTGAGGGCCGTGTCGTGGTTGCCCACGATGAACGGCATCGTCGTCACGTAATCGGGGCAGGTGTTCTGCGGCGTGCAGAATCCCGAACCGCCGGACGTCAGGTCGGGCGCGAGCCTCCAGCCGGTCAGAACGTGGGCCAGACCGGTGACCTGGTCCTGGTCGTAGGAGTCGATCGGATTGCCCCCGCCGTCGAGCTGGATCGAACCGTCCAGGTTGAGGTTGTACAGCCCGACGGAGAAGAGCTGCATGATCTCGCGCGCGTAGTTTTCGTTCGGGTTCCCCTTGGTGTTGGTGGCCATGTCGAGCCAGACGCCCATGGCCGGGGTGAGCGTCATTTCGTAGAGGAGCTGGCGGAAATTCCCGAACGCGTTGCGGTCGATGGTCTGAAGGTACGGAGTCATCCAGCTCGGTTGCGTGATCGTGGTTCCCGAGACGACGATGAGCTGGTGCAGCGCGAAGTCCACGCGCTGGCGGAGCTGGTCGGAACCGTAGAGCGCGTTGGTGAAGAACCTCCGCTGCAGCAGATACATGGAGTAGTTGTCGCGCTGGCAACTGGTGAGACAGCCCGTCGGGGTGTTGTTGGGATAGAGCGGCATGCTCGGGTAGCTCGAGGCCGCCATGTTGAACTGCTCGTTCAACCAGGCCACCATGCCGATCGCCTGCAGGTGCGTCAGATCCGCACCGGTCGGCCCCCACGTGGCCTGCTCCAGGAACCGCGTCTGGTCCGCGCTCGGATTGGCCGCCTGCGGCGGGTTGACGAAGACGTTGACGTCGTCATGGCCGGAGATCTGCGAATCGCTCACCGTGAGACGCAGGGTGTAGGTCCCGGCCTCGGAGAAGTTCGCGCTGGTGGACAGGGAGTTGGCGTTTCCGAACGTCACGTTGCCCGGGCCGAGGATCTTGGTCCAGGCGTAGGTGAGCGCTCCGGGCGGGTTGGGCTTGCCGTCGTCGGAAGCCGTGCCAACCAGGGAGGTGCCCGAGGGCAGCGTAATGGTCCTGTCTATTCCAGCGTAAGCGGTCGGAGGCTGATCGTTGGCCGGATTGTCGAAGTAACCGACGATGTCGATGATCAGGTGCACGGCGTTGCCGGCGCCGACCCCGGCCACCGTGGTGATTCCTCCGCTCGTTCCCAGGCCCAGGATCGCGTTGTTGGCCCGCGTCTGGCCGGCGCGGAAGCTGATGACCGACGTCGCGGGCGCCGCCGACCCGGCGGGGTAGATCTTGACGAACCCCGCGGCGCTCGGGTTCGTGATCGTGACGTTGACCGCAATTGCGGAGGCGGTCGGAGAGATCCCGCACTGCCCGGCCTGCGCCAGGCTGGGAGAGAGGTAGAAGGCCCGGGTCACGCCACCGGAGAGAGACGGTCCCCCAAAGGCTCCCGCCGCAGCCCGGGTGTCCACGACACGGCAAGGCGGCACGGTGAAGTACTGGGTCGCTGCTCCGAAGGCCTGAGCCGAACCCAAAACGAGGAACAGGCCGGCCAAAGCCAGGGCCTGACCCCTTGTATGGCGACAGGCGACCCGACTGGCCGCTGCCGCCCGATTGAGCGTTCGAAATTTCATGACGAGCTCCTCCGGTCTACTGGAAGTATCCGGTGACGTCGAGGATGACGTTGACCGTGCCGGGAGCCGCGGTGCCGTAGGACACCGTGAGGTTGAAGCTCGGGTCTGTCGTCAGCGGCACGATGGCTCCGTTGGCAATGGCCGGCTCGCCGGCCAGCGCGTTGATCGTCGAGACGACCGGTGCGGGCGTGTTGTACGGCCAGATCTTGATGAACCCGTCCTGCGTCGGAGCCACCATCGTCACGTTCAACGTCGCCGCCTTGGCCGTGTTGGGAATCCCGCAGGCCGCCGGAGCCACGTCGATGGGGAAGCTGCGCGGCGAGCCGTTGGTTAGCGCCGGGCCGCCCGTCACGCCCGTGGGACCGCGCGTGTCCACGATCCTGCAAGGCGTCACCGAGAAGAACTGATACGGGCCCGCGGCGCGCATCACCTCGGGGACCGCAAGAACCAAGAGCCAGAGCAGGGCCGGCATCCAACGTTTCCCGAGGGCTTTTCCGCTTTGAATGGTCATGACCGCTCCTTTTCTCCTCTTCAATCCTTCCCGATGGCTCCCCGGAGGCCGAGGCCCCTGGGGCCTCGCCTCGAGGGTCTCGTGCTCCCTTTTCTCTTAGAGCGGTAAGAATGCCGGCAAAGGGGTATCTCCGGCATCGGGAAAGGGTTCCAGATCTCTTCTCAGACTAAGTTCTAGAACTAAAGACCAGGGGATCTGCTCCCCGCCCGCCCGTAGGCCTATAATTCGGGGAAGAGCCGCTCCCCATGATTCGAATCGCCGTCGCCGACGATCACCCCCTGTTCCGGGAAGGTCTCCGGAAGGCCCTGTCCGTAGGGTCGGACCTCCAGATCGTCGGGGAGGCCTCCGACGGACAGGAGGCTCTCGCTCTCTGCGCCAAGGAGAGGCCCGACGTCCTGGTCCTGGATCTGACCATGCCCCGCTGCGATGGGTTCGGCGTCCTCGAGCAGCTCCGCCGCGTCTCTCCGGCCACGCGCGCCCTGGTTCTGACCGTCCATATGGAGCGGGAGTTCGAGGAACGATCCCTGGCCTCGGGCGCCCGCGGGTTCCTTCAGAAGGACTCTTCGGTGCCCACCATTCTCCGCGCCGTGCGCTCGGTCGCATCGGGCGGAGTCTGGGCCAGCCGCGAGAGCACCTCGCGGGTTCTGGCCACCGCGGGACCTCGCGAGCGCGACCCCTTCGAATCGCTAACCACGCGTGAGCGGGAGATCCTCGACCTGCTCCGGCGCGGTCTGAAGAACCGCGAGATCGCCCGGCAGACCGACCTGTCCGAGAAGACCATCGCCGCGCACGTGGCCAGCCTCATCGCGAAGCTCGGAGTGCGCGGCCGCGTGGAGGCGGCCGTGCTGGCCCGCCGGCGCGGAGTGGGAATCCGCGCTTCGGAGGAGAGGGAGGATCTCGAATGAACCCCTTCTCCTGGCTCAGTCGCCGGCGTCCGGGGCATCGCCTCTGGCTCGTCGAAGCGACCGGCCGCATGATCGAGACCGCCTCCCGAACCAGCGACATTCTGGAGATCCTGAGCCTGTGGTGCGAGGAGATCGCCGCTTCGGACGCTGCGGAGCACGTGGCCGTGTTCTTGAGCGAGGGGGACCGGTGGCTTCGCGTGCTCCCCAAGGCTCAGACCTCGGAAGTCCCGGTCGTGCCCCACCCGGATCTCTCCCGGGTCGCCGCGCAGCGCCGGCCGGTCATCATTCCGCCGATGCGCCCCAAGGATCGGTCGCTGGTGCTCGCTCCCTTCTCGGCCCGCGACAGCTGGAGCGGCGCCGTGGCCCTCTGGCGGCCTTCCGGCGGAATCTCTTCCGGGCAAATCCGGCGCGCCGGCGAGCTCGCCGCCGCCATCGGACGGTCGCTGACCGTGCTCCGCCGGGCGGAAACGAGCCGTGAAGAAGCTCTGGCCGCGGAGCGTGCCCGTTGGGCCTCGGAGCTGCACGACGGGTTCCTCCAGTCTCTGCTCTCGGCCAAGCTTCATGCCGAGGTTTGCCAGACCCTGGAGGAGGAACACGACGAGGTCTGTCTGTCGCTCGGCCAGCAGCCCGCTCCGCGCTTGAGGCGGGAGCTCGCGCGGACGCGCGATCTGCTGGAGGAGACGGTTCGGCAGGTGCGCAGTTTCCTGCTCGAGCAGCGCTCCCCTCCCGGCACTCCGGAGGAATTCCTCCCCTGGCTTCGCGACTACGCCGACGATTTCACCCGCGAAAACGGGATCGTGGTCGACGTGCGGGTCGAGGGCTCCGGAGAGCTCTCCAAGAATCAGGCCGGCGAGGTCATCCGCATCGTTCGCGAGGCGTTGACCAATGTCCGCAAACACGCCCGCGCCTCCTGCGTCCGCGTCGTGGTGGCGTACCAGGAGCACGGGACCGCCATCTCCATCTCCGACGACGGCGTCGGCTTCGACGTCAAGATGACTTTCGAACAGCTCCTGGAGTCTTCCCACAACGGCCTGATCGGATTGCGGTACAGAACCGAATCGATCGGAGGGATCCTGCGTGTCCGAAGCGACGTGGGGAAGGGCACTACTCTCCAGCTGCGGCTTCCCAAGGTCCAGAAGCGCGCCACCTCCGAGGCGCCCGCGCGCGACCGCGAACGTCCTTCCGCCCCCGATTGGGATACCGAAACCGAGGCCGCGCCGGGAGCGACACTTCCGGTGCAGGAGTCGATCCGGGCGGCTCTGGCCGACGCGATCAGCTCGCTGCTGGAGTACGAGGCGCCGAGCCCGCCTCGGGACGTACCGCGATGAAGAGCCGCCGGCGCATTACGGTTCTGGTTGCCAGCGAGAATCGCCTCTTCCGCGAGTGCCTGGCTGACCGCGTCGGCCGCGACGGCCGGTTTCGCGCCGTGGGCACGGTGTCGGGGGCCGACCTCCTCCCCCAGATCAAGGCCCTGCGCCCCGAGATCCTCCTTTTTGACCTGGACGAGCTGGGCGCGGCGCCCGAGAGCCTGCTCGCCCGGATCCGTTCTCATCGACCGACGCCCCGGGTGCTGGCTCTCTTAGCGCGCGGCCACGACGCGTCCTTCGCCCGGATCCTGAGGTACGGCGCCTCGGGGGCGATCTCCAAGGACGAGACGGTGGGACGGATGCTGCGAGCGATGACCGCCATCGCCGCGGGAGAGACCTGGGCCCCCAATAAGGCCATCGCCCAGGCGCTTTCCAACCTCGTGGAGGACGCTCGCCGGTTCTCCTCATCGACGCTGACTCTGCGCGAGCGCCAGCTCCTCTCCCTGCTGGGCGAAGGCTACCGAAACAAGGAGCTCGCCGCGCTGCTCCAGATCAAAGAGCAGACGGTCAAGATCCATCTCCACAGCCTGTTTCGGAAGTTGAACGTCCGGACGCGGGTCGAAGCGGCCCTGAAGGCGGCAGAAGCCTAACCGTCGCCTCCGCTGCGCGCGGGGCCTGCGTCCTTCGGGCGCACCGGCTCGCGGCTCGCCCGGATGCGGGCTCGACCGCGAGCCTGGCCCCGTGCTCGCTCCGGCTTCCCGCGGCGCGCGACGTCCTCCCTTGGTTACTGCGGGAGCTTCGCGCGCCGCGGACGAGGGCCCGACAGCCTAAAACAATACATATATTGTGTCTCGGACCTAGAAGCGGAAGGTCCCTTCGGAGCGGAGCTTGGCGATCAGGGCCGCGGTCGAGCCCCTTTGGGCGAGCCGCGGTCCGGTGGGCGCACCAGCGCGCAGATCGCCAAGCGCAGCGTAGGCGACGGTTACGGCTGGAACGTCACAACCACGACCGCCTGCCCTTCATGGCCGGCTAGGCCGCCCATGTCCGCGCGCGTGGTCATCCTCGATGCGTCGATGCCGTGCCGGTCGATCAGATACTGCTTGACGTTCTCCGCCCGTTGCCGCGCCAGGGTCTCCTGCCCCCGGCCGCTCGCGCGATCGGGATAGCCGGTGATTTCCGCCGTGGCATGCGGGTTGTCGCGCAGGCGCCGGGCCACGTCGTCCAGCCTCGCCTTGGCGACGTTGTTGACCCGCGACTTGCCGCGGTCGAACAGCACCACGTCGGTCGTCGGCGGCGGGGGCGCCGGAGCGGGCGGCGGAGTGACGACCGGAGGAGCGGGAGCTGTCTCCGGCTGCGTCGGCGCGGCGGCCGGCGCGGGCGGGGGCGGTGGCGGAGGCGCGGGAGGACGTTCGACGATCACCGGCGCAGGGTGTCCGCCGAAGTGAAAGAGCACGCCGATGTTCGGCTGGACGTCGAAATGCGACGGGCGATCCACGTTGAAGGTCCCGAAATCGGTCTCCTGCGGAAGCGTCGCCGAGAAGTTGTACTGACCCTTCAACTCCAGCCGCATTCCGACGAGCTTGCTGAAGCGGTACTCCGAGCCGACCGCGGCGTAAGCGAGGCCGTTGCCTTTTCCGGTGAACACCTTGTGGCGTGACATGCCGCCGCCTCCGGCGACGTAGGTGTTCCATCCCGGAATCCTCGGGGTGAAGTTCCAGAGCACGCCGGCTTCCAGCTCCCAGTAATCGGGAATCCGGTCGGGATCGGGGCGGAAGTACTGCGTGGTGAACTCCGCCGAAAGGTGATCGCTGAAGAAATGGCCCACCCGAAGGCCGGGAAAGAGAAAGTCGTTCTGGTCCGTGTTGCAGGGGCAGTAGATCTCCTCATACTTGCCGATGAAGCTGTAGCCGATGAGCGGACCGACGTAAGTCTCGCCGGCGAGCGAAGCGGGCGGGTCGACGCGGTCGCTGACTTCCGAGACCGCCTGCGCCGCCGCAGAGCGCGGGAGGAGCAGCGTCAGCGTCAGCAACGTTCCGAGGAGGAGTCCGGAGAAGTGTTTGGTCATCGTCGAGCCTCCGCGCACGCTTGCGTAAATCTCAGCACTTGTTCAGGAAGAGGAAGCCCGTCGCCTGCTGGCCGGGCGTGAGCGTAATCGTGTACGACTTCGGGTTGTCCGGCGCGCCCGGGAACGTCTGGGCGAAGCCGGGCGGAATCGTCTCGGAGAGCGTGTAGGTCCCCGCCGGAAGGTTGGAGAACTGGAAGGTGCCGTCCGCGGCGGAGACCGCCGTTTGCGTGTGCCCCGACGCGTCGGTCAGAGAGATCGTCACGCCCTCGAGCGGCCGGTCCGGCGGCATGTTGACCACGCCGTTGGCGTCGATGTCGAAATACTTGATCCCCGAGATCGACCCGGTGCCGGCGGCGATCGCCTGGTTGCCGAAGAGAAGCCCGGTTACCGGAGCCGAGGTCACCGTGACCGTGAACGTACCCGGCGGGGGCGGAGCAGTCTGGACGAAACCGGCCGGCACGATCTCCGACACGACGTACTGCCCGGCGGCGACGTTGTTGAACAGGAAGTTGCCCGAGGCGTCCGACGTGGTCGAGGCGACGAGCGATCCAGCCGGAGTCTTGAGCTGGACGGTGACACTGGGCATGCCCGCCTCGCCTGCGTCGCGGACGCCATTGCCGTTGACATCGTTGTAGACGGTCCCGGAGACCGTGCCTCCGACGGACTGGTTGCCGAAGAGGAGGCC
>DATFTF010000237.1:0-4397 GCA_035262245.1 Thermoanaerobaculia bacterium | reverse complement strand
TAGCCGAGGAGCTCCGGTTTACCCGATCTGCTAAGGACGTGCTGGCGCGACACAACGGCGCGAAGTTATTCGGCGGCGCCATGAGCCTTTACGGCGTTGCGCGGAATCACCTTAACCGAAGGGATAGCTTTAGCCTGCCTCCCTTCAATATCGAGCACGAGAACGAGGGATGGTCCCATGAGAAAGCGCGTTTTCTGGTGGTTGGCGGCTACTCAGCCACCGGATTGCGGGTTTGTGTGGACCGATCGACGGACGAGGCGACTGCCTTCAGCCGTGACGGGGCCACCGCGGTTGCCAGGTGGGGCAACATTTCTGATTGGCTCCGCGATGAGATCGCGCGGCTTTGGCTCCTCTTTGAGGTGGACGGGAGGCGGAAGGATACATCCGGCAGCCTCGAGCCTGCGCAGTGCCAGTGACCAGCGGATAGGCGCTGCGCTCGAAATCCGAAGTATCACCTGGCCGTCTGGGCCTAGCCAAGCCGGACGAAATGTCGCCATCGGTGCAGACTCTCCCCGCCGTAAGCTCACCCTACGAAGAGCGACCGGAAATACACTATGAGAGGCGCGACGACGGGCTTACGGGTTGCCTGCGGGCTGGTGAGTCTCCTCGCGACCGCGGCGGCCGCCGCGCAGACCGTCCATAACCTGTCGGTCACGAGCGTGACGCCGCCGGCGAGTCCGACGACGGGCATTGCCGGCAATTACGTCGTGGCGCTCGGAGGAACGAGCGGAGCGCCGGGCGTCCGGGTGACGGTGGTTTTCTCGCAGGTGGTAACGGTGAATCTCGGAGCTTCATCGCCAACCAACTGCACGACCAACACCGCCTCCGCCGATACCTCGGTGACCGTGAGCTGCCCGGCGACTGGTCTGACGAGCGTGAGCATCAACGCGACGCCCCTGGCTGGGGGCACTCTCAACATCATCGCGGGAGTGATCGGGAGCGATTACGACAACGATGTCTCCAACAACTCCGCGACGGCGACGACATCGGTGACGTCGAACGCATCGGGAACGAAGTTCTGGGGCATGCCGCCCTGCCGGGTCTTCGACACGCGCAACGCCACAGGGCCTTATGGCGGCCCGGCACTCGCCGCGGATACCGCCCGGGCATTCGGCATCGCGGGCCAGTGCGGCGTGCCGGCCGGCGCCAGGGCGATCATCGGAAACTTCACGGCGGTCGGATCGACGGTCGGAGGAACAATCACGGTCTACCCTTCGAGCGCGCCGCGACCCCTTTCAGACGTCCTCGGTTACGCGACCGGCCAGACGATCGCGGGCCTGGCAACGGTCGCTCTGGATGCGAGCGGATCGCTGACTGTCTATCCCGCGCAGACGTTTGGGACCGTCAACCTGGTTCTGGATGTGAGCGGATATTTCCAATGACATGGTGCGGGGCGATGAGAGCGGGAGGTCTTCGATGAAGAGATTCTGGATAGCAGGAGCCGCGCTCGGGCTCTTCCTTGCTGCGAGTTCCTTGATAGCACAGGCCTCGGGTCCTTACCAGTTTTACGGGATCACGCCCTGCCGAGTCGTGGACACACGGAGCACGAATCCTCCGCCGCTGACGGCTGCCACGCAGCGGGATTTCTTGATCATCGGTGCTGGCTCTTGCGGCATTCCCTCCACTGCCAAAGCCGCGTCGTTCAACACCACCATGATCAGTCCGACCGTGGATGGTTTTCTGAAGATCTGGCCCTACGGCACGACGAGGCCGACGACCTCGAACATCAACGCCACGGCTGGGACTTCGGCCATTGCGAACATGGCAGTCGTGCTGCTGACGCCTGGTACGTACAACATCTCGGTCGTCTACGGCACGGCGGGTGGCGGAACCTGCGATATGGCCATCGACGTTACCGGCTACTACCAGTAGCCCGTCTCGAGGTGAGCCCGGCCAGGCAGAGCCCTGCCAGAGGCGCTACGGCGTCTTCGGAGGGCCAGCGGTAGCGGCCGTTGACGGCGATGGCGGAGGAGAGGACTGGGACGTAGAGCGCGGCGGCCAGGATGCCGGCGGCTACGAGGCGGTCGGTGGTGGAGGCGCGACCGAGAAACAGGATGATGACGCCACCCATGGCAGCGGCGGCCAGCAGGAGGCCGGTTGTTCGCAGCACCCCGCAGACGGCGCGGCGATGCCTCTTGAGCGCGTGTAGACCGGCTAGAGCGTCCGCCGGAGGGTCGGGCGGGCGGATTCCCTCGGCGTAGATGGCGAAGGCCGCCGCGACGCAGTCGTCCTTGGCTACAATATATAACTTGTGTCCGTAGAGGCGTAAAGTGGCACCCGGATGGGCGCGGATCCACTTCCGGGCCTCTTCCCGTGCCGCGTCGTCTACGGCCAGCGGGCCCTGCGAGAAGACGCCGGGGCGAAGGCCCTCGAGATCGGCGGTCCAGTCGTACCAGTCGCCGGTCGCGTGCTCGTTGTTGCCGATGAAGAGGCCAACGCCACCGACGTCGTTGAAGAGAGTGAAGCGGCCGAGCACTCGCGCGTTGCGGATACCCCAGGGGATGAGCACGGCGTGCTCGAGGGCGAGGATAACGAGGAGCTCGCCGGCGACGCGGCGCCAGGGCCGCCGCGCGATCGCCGCTCCGAAGAGCCACACCAGTGGCAGGAGATAGCCGACCGAGCGCGTCAGCGTCAGGAACCCGGCTACGGCCCCGATCGCCGCCGCGAGCGCGAGCGAGGCGGGCCGGGTCCAGGAGATCGCAGCGAGCAGCAGAAAGAGGAGCAGGAGCGGCTCGAAGAGATTCTCCGAGGCGACGAGATCGGACATCAGGAGACTTCGGGGCAGGAAGGAAAGCCAGGCCGCGGTCCACAACCCCGCCGCGTCGCCCCAGAAGCGGCGTGCGAGCCCGGCGGCCGCAAGAGCCGTCCCTGCGGCGAGCAGGGCGTTCACGATCTTGGCGGCCGCCAGATCCCAGTCGGGCGGGACCGCGCGGAACGCCGCCGAGAGAAGGAGCGGATAGGCCGGCGGATGGCCCCCGACCGGAACGCCGGGCACGGCCTCGTACCGGCCGGAGGCGGCGAGGTTCCGCGCCGCGGAAAAGTACTCCCAGAAATCGGAGACCGGCCGGGACGGGACCGCGGCAGCCACCGCGATCCGGAGCAGAATCGCCGATGCCACTATCGCGATCAGTGCGGGCCCATAGCCTATCGCCACCCCCCTCTTGCTCCCTGCCTGCAGATCGGTTTGCTCCGTCATCGTTCAACGCCTCAGACGCCGCGGCATTGTAGCGGCGCGATAAGGGAGAGTTATGCTCGAGAGGATCGGTTCTCCCGCATGAACACACGAGCTCTCCTGTCCGTCGTACTCCTGGGGATCCTGGCGCGCACGGCCTCCGCGCAGTTCGTCCTCTTCCCGGTTTCGGACCCGCCGGTCGAACCCCAGGGGGTCTGCGCCGGGCCCGACGGCGCGATCTGGTTCACGACCGGTGATCGGGTGGGACGACTCGCGGTCGACGGCACGATCACGAATTTCGATCTGCCTATGCCCGAGTCCGGCGCACGAGACATCGCGGCCGGTCCGGACGGCAATCTCTGGTTCCTGGAGACAAACTTCCTCCGCGTGGGGCGTCTCTCGCCCACCGGCACGCTGGCAGAGTTTCAGATAACTCCCACCCGCAGCTGGCCCGACACGATCGTCGCCGGACCGGACGGCGCGATGTGGTTCACGGATTCTTTGCGTGGATCGATCTGGAGAATGACAGTCACGGGAGATCTGACGGAATTTCCGGTCGGATCCGCATCTCCGGTGGGTCTGGTGAGCGGCGGCGACGGGAACCTCTGGTTCGCCGATTTCCACTCTCCGGGCCGGATCGGACGGCTGCGCCCGAGCGGAGAAGTGGCGTATTTCCCGATCCCCACCGGTTCCAGCGGATGGCGGTGCGGGCTCGGGTCTGACGGAAGAGTCTGGTTTACCGTCATCGGAAGAGCGTTTGGACGTGTGGGGGCGAGCGGAGAGGTCGAGGAGTTTCCGCTCGAGGGGGAGCATGGCCACATCCCCGCGTCGATGGCCCTGGGGCCGGACCGCGGACTCTGGATGCCGGTGGACGAGTCCTATATCTGCGTGCTGCCGCGCAACATTCAGGAGAGGGATGCCTTGCTCCGAGTGGCGAGCGACGGTTCGCAGGTCCGTTTCGAACTCTCTTCGGACTTGGAGATCTCCGACGGCAGCCGAATCACCACCGGTCGCGACGGCTCGATGTGGTTCACGGCCCGCCGCGGACTGGTGCGCTTCTTTCCGCGCGAGCTCGATCCGCGGCGTCCGCCCACGCGAGTCGTCGCCCCGCGCGATTAACTCCGCGAGGCGAGCCGCGATCAGCGAGGGGCGGAGGTCGGCGTCGCGGTGGGCGCCGGACCCGGCTCGCGCTGCCGCACTGCGGCCCAGGCGATCGTCCGGGTGA
>DATFTF010000236.1:0-8463 GCA_035262245.1 Thermoanaerobaculia bacterium | reverse complement strand
GGCGGCGGTGCCCTGAATCCAGCCGCTCTTAGGGACTCGTCTTTGTCGAGCCTTCGCAACGCGACAAAGTTTCGCGAACTGGATTCGCGAAACGACTCGCGTTGCGGGAGCCGGAGCGGAGCTTCGGGATCAGGCGCCCGGTCGAGGCCGCATCCGGCCGAGCCGGACGCCGGTGCGCGCACCAGCGCGCAGATCCCGAAGCGCAGCTCCGGCGACGTTACGTCAGGGTCCGCCCCGCCAGGCGCTCCAGGACCGCCACCGGAGCCCACTGCGGGAACATCAGCGAGTCGCGAGAGACCAGGAACGTCTGCTCGAGGGCAAACTGGCCGGAGAGAACCGAATGCGTGACCATGTCGGTGAAAACCATCCATGTCGCGCCGGGTGCGAACTCGGTGCGCTCGGCCCGCGCCGACTCCTGGTACGAGTCGTTCTCCTTGAGGTAGTTGTGGAAGCGGTGCATGAACTCGTCGTAGGGGGGGCGAACCCGCACCGGCGCCCCGATGGACCGCGCCGCGGCGAGGATCGCCTGACCGATTCCCGGACGGGTCGCGCGGGCGAGGAGGCCCGACGGGGCCGCGAAGCGCTCGGCGAGCTCCGGAAATGTCTCGCCCGTGCGCCAGACGCGCGGCGCCTCGGGATTCACATTGGTGAAGACGCGGAGAATGCGGTCTCCGCGCGTCGGGCGAGTTGGAAAGGAATCGACATGGAGCAGATCGTTGCGGGCGTGGCGCGACAGTTTTCGCCCGGCTTCTTCCTGAGGCCGGAAACTGGCGTAATCGACGCGCCAGCGCGCGGCGTAGCGGGGCAGGAGCTCCGCCGTGAAGGACACCACCCGCCGCGAATACCCGCCGAGCACCTCACGGAGCTGCTCCCCGTCCTCGGCGTTCTGGCGCGCCACCCCGGTGACGCGGTCCGCGGCCGGCCGGTAGGCGATGTTCTTGTGGTAGCCGGCCTCCGTCTGCCGGCGCCGGATCAGGAAGGCGCGCTCCGCCGCCGACAGGTCGAACGGCGTCTCCCGAAAAAGCAGGATGTTCCCCTCCTCGAGGACCCTGCAACAGTCGGCTTCCCGCGCCGCCGGATCCGAGGAGAGAGTCTGGCTGCCGACGACTGACATATCGGGCGCAAGTCTAGCCCGGATTGTTCACCGGCACCCGGCCGAAAGGCCCCGCAGGCGCAAGCTGTTGACCCTTGAAAATGTGCGTGCTAGGTTTGGCCGCCTTTCGGGGGTGCGATGCCGGATCTCGGGAAAAAATTCGAGTGTTTCAGCTGCGGAACCAAGTTCTACAACCTCGGGAGACCCGAGGCGATCTGCCCCAAGTGCGGCGCGAATCAGAAGGACGCGCGATCCGATGAGTCCCCCCCGCCGGCGCCGCGTCCTCCCCGCCGCTCCATCCTGATGGAGCCGATTCCCGATGAGAGCTCGGAATTCGAAGAGGGCGGCGGTGGCGGCACCGAAGAGGAAGAACGGGAAGGCGACGAGGACGAGCTCGGAGAAGAGGAAGGGGGCGAGGAGAAGGAGGAAGAAGAGGAGTTTTGAGCGCCCGCGCGGCGGCCGCGTTCTCCTCGGCCTCGGCTCCAACCTCGGCAATCGCCTCCGCCACATCCGCTCCGCCATGGAGCAGATTGCCCGCATCGCCCCCATCCGGCGCGTCTCTTCGCTGTATCTCTCGGATCCTGTCGGCCACTCCGACCAGCCCGACTTTTACAATCTCGTAGCGGAGATCTCGTGGCACGGGTCTCCGGAGGAGCTTCTCGCCGCGGTCCAGGGGATCGAGCGTCGCGTGGGGCGCAAGCCCACCTTTCGCTTCGGCCCGCGAGAGATCGACATCGATATTCTCGACTTCGCAGGCCTCGTCCGCGACGCTCCCGGCCTCTCTCTTCCGCATCCGCGCATGGCGACCCGCCGGTTCGTGCTCGAGCCCCTGGCGGAGATCGCTCCGCGCTGGCGCCACCCGGAGAGCGGCAGGAGACCGCAAGAGCTTCTGGAGAATCTGCCGGCCCGGCCGGGAGCTCGCCGTCTCTCCGTCACCTCTTCCAGAGCGCGAGGTTTCGCTTCGCGTCGTCCTGCACGTGAAGCTCCTCGACGAGGTGATCGGGAGAGGGCGGAGTCGCCAGGACCTCCTCCTCCAGGCGTGCCGCTTCCTCCTTCTCGGAAACCGAACCGCGGGCGAGGGCCTCGGCCAGGAAATGCCGGTTGATCGGGTTGCGGGGCGCGACGGCGACGGCCCGTCGCAGATTGGCCAGCGCCTCCGCGCGCGAAACCCACCAGGTCACGAACGGAATCTTCGGGGCCTCGTCGTGGAGGCGGCCCAGAATCCGATAGCCGCCGCCTTCCTCGAATTCGGGATCGAGGGCGATCAGGAGTTGCGCGATGTCGCGAATACGGCTTGCCGCGCCCATTCGAGCGGCTTCGACCTTGCCGACCGACAGGGCCCACTGACCCCAGGCCACCGAGCCCCAGAAGAGAACCGGCGCGGCGTCGCTGTCCGACCGCAACGCGGGCGCCGCGGAGATCGGAGGCAGTCCGCCCTTGTGCGCCGACCCTGACCGGCGGTCCACGATCGCGAAGGCCTCCTCGGAGATGCGCCGGGCCTCTTCGTAGATCGACCGGCGCTCCGTCGGCTCGATCGCCGTATAGGCCCCTCGAAAATAGAGCGCGCGGGCGAGCTTCCAGCGCGCCTCGGCCTCGTCGGGCGAACGGGCGGCCGCCTCGTAGGACGAGACCGCTCCCAGAATCTCTGCGGAATCCGCGGACCCTCCGGCATGCCCTTCCTGGCGCTTCTCGTAATGGGCGTCGCCTTGGGCAACCTGAGAGCGCGTCGAAGAGGGCTCCAGACTCGCGCCGTCCGTTCGGGGAACCTGTCCGACCGCCGGCTGAGAGATCAGGACGGCCAGGACGGCCTGCAGTAATAATCCCGTTCGCGCGCGCACGCCGGGAGTCTAGCCCCGACGCCGCGGCTCGTGAATGACGGTACACTCTCGACCGGAGGATCCCATGTCCGACGTGAAGCCCGTTTCGCTCCAGGTGACGATCGATGACGCCACGGCGCAGGGGCACTACGTGAATTTCGCCAACATCTTGCACAACCCGACCGAATTCGTCATCGACTTCGGCCGCATGGTGCCCGGGCGCACCGACGTGAAGGTCCTTGCCCGCGTGCTCATGACGCCGTTTCACGCGAAACAGCTCGCCCGGGCCCTGCAGCAGAACCTCGAGATTTACGAGAAGAACTACGGCGAGATCCGTGCGGAGTTCCCAACTCCGCTGGCAGGAGGCACGGACACCGCCAACTGACCGTCGCCTCCGCTGCGCTTCGCGATCTGCCCGCGGGTGCGGGCACCGGACCGCGGCTCGCCCAAAGGGGCTCGACCGCGATCCTGATCGCGAAGCTCCGCTCCGGCTCCCGCGTCGCGAGTCGTTTCGCGGATCCAGTCCGCGAAACTTGGTCGCGCCGCGAGGGGCACCAGAGAACCGCTCCTTAGGAAGAGAGCGCCTGGGGCTTGAGAAGCACGCCGCCGCCGATCACCGTGTCCCCGTCGTAGAAAACGCAGGACTGGCCCGGAGCGACCGCGCGCACCGGCTCGTCGAACAACACGTGCGCGGTCCCGCCGGGCTCGCAAACGACGGTGGCCGGCGCCTCCGCGGCCCGGTGCCGCACGCGGACGCCGGCGCGGAAGGTCTCGCCGGGAACGCCGGACGGAAAACGCAGGGAGCCGACTTGCGCCTCGCGGGCGCCGAGCTCGGAGACCGGTCCCACGACCACGCGATTGGCGGCCGCGTCGATGGAAAGGACGTAGAGCCGCTCGCGCGCGGCCAGGCCCAGCCCGCGCCTCTGGCCTACGGTGAAACGGAAGTAGCCGGAATGGGTGCCCAGCCGGCGGCGGGACGAGTCCTCCAGCGGGCCTGACTCCACGGGCAGAGTCCCGCCGAAATGAACCGCCTGCCGGCCGACGAAATCGCCGGCGCGCTCCCCGGGAGGAACGAAGCAAATTTCCTGACTCTCTTCCTTATCCGCGTTGGGCAGCCGTGCGCGCCGGGCGAGCGCACGCACGTCGGACTTGGAGAGCTCCCCCACCGGGAAATGAGCGGCCGCGAGCTGATCGGCCGTCAGGTCGTAGAGGAAGTAGGACTGGTCCTTGTCGCGATGGGCTGCCTTCTTCAGGACAGGACGCCCCGAGGAGTCCCTCACGATGCGCGCGTAGTGGCCGGTGGCGACCCCGTCGCATCCCATGGCGCGGGCGCGCTCCCAGAGCGTGGCGAACTTGACCCGGGCGTTGCAGGCAGAGCAGGGGATGGGCGTCTCTCCCCGAAGGTATCCGGCCACGAAGGGCGCCACGACCTCGCGGCGAAACTCGTCCTGGAGGTTCAGAACGTAGTGCGGAATGTCCAGGGTCCAGGCCGCGCGTCGGGCGTCCGCGAGATCGTCGAGCGTGCAGCAGCGGCCCGTGCGGCCCGGCTCGCCGGAGTGATCCCAGAGCTGCATGGACAGGCCGATGACCTCGTGCGCTTGCTGCTTGAGCAGGAGCGCGGCGACCGAGGAGTCGACCCCGCCGGACATGGCGACGGCGATGCGCATGAAAGAAAGCTATCAGCTTTCAGCTATCAGCTATCAGCTATCAGCTATCAGCTATCAGCTATCAGCCAGAAGTTGCGGCAACGTCGCCGTCCCGGCTGCAAGCTGCAAGCTACGCACGCTGCGTGACGATCAACATCAGCGTCGAGCCGCCGATGGAGAACTCACCCTGATTCTCGATGCCCGTCTCCTTGACCGGCTCGTCTCCCATGAACGTGCCGTTGGTCGAGCCGAGGTCGACCAGGGTGACCTTCTCGCCGGCGATTTCCAGGGCGGCATGCTGGCGAGAGATCTCCGGGTCGTCGACGTTGATGTCGGCGTCGTGCCGGCCGATGACCACCCGCGGCTTCTCGATCGGAAAGATTTTTCCCGCCTCCGGTCCGGCGATCACCGCCAGGGACAGCTTGGCCGAGACCGGGAGCTTGAGCTCGGCGGACGGAGATCGGCGCGGCGAAGCTGCAGTGGGAACCTTGCGGACCGGTTCCATGGGGCGTCCTCCGCCGTCTCCCAGACGCAGGATCGTTTCGTCGGGCGCTCCCTCGCCGGTCGCGTCGGAGGAATTCGGGTTGTAGATCTCGAAGACCGAGAGACACTTCGTGCAGCGGACCTTCTTGGACGACCTCCCCTGAAAGCGGGACTCGTCGTACTTGTAGCGGGCGTAGCAGCGATCGCAGGCGATGATCATCGCGAGGCGACCTCCGCCAGGGGCCGCGAACCCGCGCAAGCGCCGCGCGCCGTGGCCACCAGGTCCGGGAGCATCTCGGAAACACGCGCGAGCTCCTCGCGGGTGGTGCGCCGCGACAACGAGAAGCGGACCACGCCCCGCGCGGCTTCGGCGGGAATCCCGAGCGAGAGGATGGCCGGGGAGGGAGACAGGGTGCCGCTCGAGCAGGCGCTGCCCACGGAGACGGCCACGCCCGCGAGGTCGAGCGCAATGAGAAGGGCGTCTCCGGCCACGCCCTCAAAGAGGATAGCGGCGGTGTTGGGGAGCCGGGGCGCCGTCTGGCCTATCACGCGCGCCCCGGAGACGCGGGAGAGGACCGCGCGCTCGAAGTCGTCTCGGAGGGCGGCGATCTCCGGCGCCTCGCGGCTGACCCGCGTCCGAGCCAGACGCGCCGCGGCTCCGAATCCCACGATGCCCACGGTGTTCTCGGTGCCCGGGCGAACGCCCTTCTCCTGCCCTCCCCCCGCCGCGAGCGGATCGATCCGCACGCCGCGCCGGACGAAGAGAGCTCCCACGCCCTTGGGGCCGTGGAGCTTGTGCGCGGAAAACGAAGCGAGGTCGGCATTCCAGGCGCGCAGGTCGACCGGAATGCGCCCCACCGCCTGCACCGCGTCGGTGTGGAAGAGAGCTCCCTGCCGGTGTGCGGCTGCGGCGGCTTCGGCCACCGGGAAGACGCCGCCGTATTCGTTGTTGGCGGCCATCACCGAGACGAGCGCCGTGTCCCCGCCGATCGCCGCCGAGAGGCATTCGGGATCGAGAGCGCCGGAAGGCCCGGGCGCCACGCGCGAGGTTTCCAATCCCGCCCGGCCCGCCGCGAGGTCCGCGGGCCCGCGGACCGATGGATGCTCGGCCGCCGTCGTCACCACGCGGCCCGGCCGAGGGGCGGTGGCGCCGAGGATCGCGAGCGCGTTGGCCTCGGTCCCTCCGGAGGTGAAGAAGATCTCGTCGGACCGGGCGCCGACCAGGGCAGCCACGTCCTCCCGGGCCTCTTCCACGGCGCGGCGCGCCCGGCGCCCCGGGGCATGAAGAGAGGACGGATTGCCGTAGAGCGCCGATGCCTCGTTCATCGCCGCGGCAACCTCCGCATCCAATTCCGTGGATGCGTTGTTGTCGAGGTAGATCATGTCTTCAATTGCCCGGATTTGGAGGCCCTCCGTCGAGCCCGCCCCGCCTGGAGATTATCCTCCCGATCGACATCCACGTAAAACTTCACTGAAGGAATAGTCCTTCGAAACTGGGGCGTTAAGATCGATGCTCGGATGAAGGCGAGACCCGGATCCTCGCTTCTTTTTGCGGCCTTCCTGATGATCGGCGCGGCCGCCTACGGGAAGGGCGCGCCCGCCTCGAATTCGAGCCTCCCCAGGTTGAGCTCCAAGGAGACGGCGCAGCGTCTCGCCGCCCTCCCCGAAGACGACCGGAAATGGCTGACGGATTACGTCGCGCCGATCATCCTCCCGGAGGAGCAGAACCTCTTCCTGCAGCTCACCCAGCCCTATCAGCGCGAGATGTTCAAAAAAGAGTTCTGGGCCCGGCGGGAGGGCCCGGGATTGCCGGCCCCGTTGGGGCCCGGCTACGAAGCGCGCTACCAGGGCTTTCGGGACGCGGCTGCGACTCAGTACGACGGAATCAACAGCGACGCCGGACGCATGGTCGTCCGACAAGGCGAACCGGCTTCGGTGCAGGAGCTGACCGAGTGCTCGGAGGTCTACAAACAGGCGGAGGTCTGGACGTACCCGAGCCCGGGAGGCGGATCGGGCGTGATCCGCCACCTCTTCTATCGGCCCAGCTTCGGAGGAACTCGCAGGCTGTGGCGGCCGGGCGACTCGGGGATCTTCCAAATCGCCTCGTGCCTGAGCTCCTTCGAGCAGGCCTGCGCGACCACGCCCGGCGGAGCGCCGCCGAAATCCTCGGAGATGTGTCCGCTGCAGGCCGTGCCCCGAACCTGCTCTCAGGCCTGCGCGGTCGCGCAGGTGGCCGAAGACGTGCGCGGCCGCGGCGCGGCCTCGGAGACAGCTCTGATCGCCTTCGCGCCGAAGCTCTCGACGGAGGGTCTCGAAGGTCTCTGGCAGCGGCTGGCCAGCGCTGCGGATCCGGAAGCCAAGCCAATCGCCGCTTCGAACCAGTCGGACTCGGCGCATCTGGTCAAGGCATCGAACGTCCAGACAGCGCCGGCTGCCGCCGCACCCGCGCAGAACGCGCCGCCGGCCGCCCCCGCCAAACCGATGTCGGAATCCGAGCGAATCAAGGCGCTCCCCGACGACGAGCGCCAGTGGCTGACCGAGTTCGTGGCGCCGATCATCCTGCCCCAGGAGAAGAAGGTCTACCTCGAGCTCACAGAGCCATACCAGCGCGAGCAGTTCAAGCAGGCCTTCTGGGAACGCCGCGAGCAGGCGAACCTTCCTCCGCCGCTCGGTCCCGGTTACCGATACCGCTACCAGGAGCTGCGGCAGCTGGCGGACGACCAGTACGACGGCTGGACCCACGACGCCGGGCGCATTGTCCTGCTTCACGGCGAGCCGGCGGAAATCTTCAAGCCTCCGCCGTGCGGTGAGACCTTCCGCGACCTGGAGATCTGGACCTACAACAATCTCGGCAACAGCGGGCGCACGACGGAACGGTTCATGTTCTACCGCCCTCAGCCCACGCTGCCGCGGAAGCTGTGGAATGTCAGCACGCGCAACGAGGACGTCTTCCTCCCCAGTGCCTGCCGCAAGAACTTCGACGAGCTGGCCAGGGACTGCCGGCCGACCCAGGGTGACCGGTGCGGGATGTGCCAGGACAACTGCACGGTTTACCAGGTCTATAACGAGGTCCGCGCACGTCAGGGCAATGGCGCGGGCGCCGGCCTCGACGAGGCCCAGCTCTTCAAGCTGCCCGATGTCTCCGTCGAGGGAATCGAGCAGATGAAGGACAAGTGGGCCACGACCTCCGACGCGAAGGCCAAGAAGATCAACGTCGAGGGACCGGGGAGCACGGCGCCCTCCACCGCCACGGCGCAGGGCGGCAAGCCCGCCACGCCGGCGCCGGTGCACCGCAAGCTCTCGCACAAGGAGATCAAGGAGCTCACCGAGAAGCTCGAGCCGAAGTACAAGGAGTTCCTTCAGCTGGTGGACATGATCATCGCCCCCGAGGAGCGGGAGGTCTTTCTCGAGATCAGCGACAATT
>DATFTF010000235.1:0-2157 GCA_035262245.1 Thermoanaerobaculia bacterium | reverse complement strand
CCCGAGCAGCAGGGCGTAAAAGAGCCGAAAAACGACACGCATCGATCGGCCAAATTAACATGGATTGCCAGGAGGAATCGGGTGATCTGGTGATCTGGTCATCGGGTGATGTTTCCGGATATGCGACCTGCGGCGCTTTTCAGATCACCCGATGACCCGATGACCCGAACACCCGATGTTTCGACGGGAATTTGACAGCCGGGCACGCGATTTGCGACCTTTGCGGGACCGAATGAAGACGCGATCGCTGGAGACGGACCTTCCGTCGTGGTTCTCAGACCGCCGATTCAAGAAAGCGGACCTCCACTGCCATTCCGTCTACTCCACCTTCAAGTACTTCCGCATCGCCAACACCCGCGACTCCTACAACCGTCCCGAGGAGGTCTACCGCGTGGCCAAGGAGCGCGGGATGGACTTCGTGACTATCACCGACCACGACTCGATCGACGGCTGCCTCTACCTCCTGAACAAGCGTCCGGACCTCCCGGACTTCTTCATCTCCGAGGAGGTTGAGACCTACTTCCCCGAGACCCGCCAGCGCATCCACGTCAACGTCTTCGACATCGACGAGGAGCAGCACGCCGAGATCCAACGCCGCAGGGAGAACATCTACGACCTGCACGACTACATTCGGGACGAGAAGATCATCGCCTCCGCTAACCACATGTTCCAGAACTATCGGATGCGCAATTCCCCGCGTCACTATTTCGAAGAGATGCTCCGCATGTTCGACATCTTCGAGGTCAAGAACGGCGCGATGGCGACGCAGCACAACCGGCTGGTGGAGGACCTGATGGCGGTTGTGCGGGAAAAACGCGGGAGCGTCTCGCTCGTGGCGGGCTCCGACGCGCACACCCTCGCGCCGCTCGCTCTCGTCTACACGGTGGCCGAGGCGGGGAGCATCCGCGACTTCCTGGAGAAGGTCCGGGGAGGCGAATGCTTCGTCTGGGGCACGGAAATGGGCTTTCGCGACCTCCTCTCCGACGTCTACAGCATGGTCTTCCGCTATTACGGCAGCGTGCTCGACTGGAGGAATCCGGAATTCACGCGCGGCGAGAAGGCCCGGCATCTCGCGCTCGCGGCCATGGGCGCGCCCTTCTCGGCCGCCGGCGTCCCCTTCGCCATCACGTCGCTGAACTACCTCAAGCAGATCTTCGTCTCCCGCCGCATCGGCCAGGAGCTGATGGACCACTTAGACGAGAATCAGAAGCCCTCGTAGACCCTCGCCTGCGCTGCGCTTCGGGGTCTGCGCGCGCGGCGCGCAACGGCGGTCGGCTCGCCCGTTGGCTCGACCGCCCGCCTGACCCCGAGAGCTCCGCTCCGGCTCGCGCGGCGCGAGTCGTTTCGCGGATCCAGTCCGCGAAACTTGGTCGCACCGCGAAGGCCCGCCGTCTCCGCGCCCAAGAATCGGCTACTAGAATCACTCTCGTGGCCTCGCTCGCTGCCTCGCAGTCCCCTCTGCCCCTCGGCGCCCACCAGTCGATCGCCGGCGGCGCGCCGCGGGCGGTCGAGCGTGCGCTCGAAGCCGGCTGCCGCGTCCTCCAGATCTTCGTCAAGAACAACAGCCGCTGGGTGGGCAAGACGATCGACGGCCCGGAGGCGCGCGCGTTCCGGCGAGCCGTGAGACAGGCCGGCTTTCCGCACGTCGCCGCGCACACGTCGTACCTGATCAATCTCGCCACGGCCTCGGAGGAGCTCCGCCGCCAGTCCATCGAGGCGCTGGCCGACGAGATTCGCCGCTGCGCGCGGCTGGCGATTCCCGATCTCGTTCTCCATCCCGGCTCCCACGGCGGCGAGGGCGAGGCGGCGGGAATCGCCCGCATCGCCGTTTCCCTCGACGAAGCCTTCGACCGCGCCGGCGCGCCCCGCGTGCGCATTCTGCTGGAGACGGCCGCCGGCCAGGGCAACGCCGTCGGCTACCGTTTCGAGCATCTGCGCGACATCTTCGCGACCTCGCGGCGCGCGCGGCGTCTGGGGGTCTGTCTCGACACCTGCCACGTCCACGCCGCGGGCTACGACCTGACCTCCGAGAAAGGCTACGCCGAGACGATCGCCGCCTTCGATCGCTCGATCGGCCTTCGCCGCCTCGCCGCGATCCACGCCAACGACTCCAAGCGCGAACGCGGCTCCCGCGTGGACCGCCACGAGCACATCGGC